>JACQXH010000047.1 GCA_016208845.1 Nitrospirota bacterium
GGTATCAAACAACTTCGGCCAAGCCCTGCAGGGGTTAAGGCGCCTGAGAGGGACACCCCTATCCGAACATTTTTCTGCATTACTCCGCTGACAAATAACTCACAGGCCTTTCTAAATGAACCGGCGTTGTATGAAAACATGGCATTTTCAATTACCTGATCAACCATCATACCCCGCTTGATAGGCCGGGGCTTGAGCGGTATGTGGCGGTCTAAGCAAGTTCTGTTTTTCTTATTCTTTTCCATGTGTTTAATCCTGATTTTCCTCTCTATATTTTGTAATCCTCGAATTAACCTATAAAAGGCAATTTACCACAGAGGACACTGAGAAATAAATTAGCCACAAAAGAAATAAAACTTATTTTATTACCCTTCTCTGTGCACTCTTTTATACAGCAACAATGTTTCTGATAATGAACGAATAAATCACGAGAACACAGAGAACCATATGATAATTAAATGTTTTTTTATTTTAAAAATTTCCCTCTGTGATCTCTGTGGTTTCCTAAATGCATTATTAGGATTAATTCCCAAGAGTATAAATAATACCATATCCGATATAAATTTAAACTATTTTTGTTAGTTCAGAAACACTCATTCCGTTAATCTTGCGCAAACCTGCAATTAGGATATAATATTCTATCATGAGCGTATCGACAGGGAGAATATCCTGTTTAATTCTTTTCGCAGTTATTTCGATAATCGTTTCCCCACAAGCCGTCTTCTCAGGACAGGCCGCCACGATCGATGAACTGGTCTCAATGTATGACATTAAAAAGTGTGTCGAATGCCATGAAGACAAATATGAGGAGTGGAAGACCTCCAGCATGGGCAATTCTGTCAGCGATCCGCGTGTGCTGAAGGGCATGAGGACCTTTATCCGTCTGGCGCTTGATAAAGAGCAGGGACTTGGCAGAAAGGATCTTAAAATATGCCTCGACTGTCATGTGCCGCAGATAAAAAATGCTGCTCCAGAGCTGATATTGCATATAGGTGATTTAATATTGACGGCAGTTGAAGATGAGGATGTGAGCAGGAGGGAATCCGCAACAAAAGATCTCTCCAAACTCAATATCAACTGTTTTGTGTGTCATAACATGAAGTCATTGGGCTTTGGCAAGCAGACGCAGGAAGGCGTGATCTACGGGCCGGAGGATGTCGGCAATCCTCATGAAGAGATCGGTTTCAGGACAATCAAATCTGAGTTTATGACGACTTCCGGATTATGCGCGCAATGCCATCACTGCCCTCCTGATGTAGCATGGAAGGAGTGCCCGACGATCTATACGTCTTACATTGAGGATTTCATAAGCAAGGGGCATAAGGAAACCTGCCAGGATTGTCATATGGATGGTGACAGGCGCAGCCATAAGTTCTATGGACCCAATGATCTCGATTTTCTTAAATCATCGATCACCCTTGCGGTCAATGCCAGGCCGACAAAGTATGTGGATATTTATACAAATGATAAACTGCGAGCAGTAGCATTGGAGGTGAAATTGACCAATCATGCAGGACATGAGATCCCGCATGGCTGATCCATAAAACCCCGGATGGTCCTGGATGTGACCATAAAAGACGAGATCGGCAAAGAAGTATTTGCAAGAGAAAAGATATATACGGTCAATGACCTTTATTTCAAGGGCGGGAAAAAGGTTCCGATGGCTGAGTGGGATGTTACTGCAACCGAACATTTTGGCCTCGGTCTTGAACCACTTGTGCCCGATATCCAGACGTTCATAGTCCCTCTTCCCCATGGCACGAAATCTGTGAATGTCGAGGCAATAGTCACTTATGAATACATGCGAGACAAGATTTTTACTTTAGATAAAATAACCCGGAACGTTGTGTTTGAGTAAACGGCAGTTAGCCACTGATTTGCGCGGATAGACACGGAAACTGAAAGAAGTTAAGAAGGTGAGAAAATAAGTTGAAGCGAGTCGAAACGACTCGGTCGCATCGTACCGACCCGTCGGTCGATACGACTAAACTTAGACCCGCTTCGGGACGTTCAGAATCATAATTTCTTATTTATTAAATCTGCACTTGCTTGCCGGCAGGCAGATCCGTGTTAATCCGTGGCCAAATGCTTTTATTAGGATAATTTGAACTTCATTCTTTTTATCGCCACATTTTTCCTTATTTACGGAGGATTGCATTTATACGCATTCCTCAAGGCCAGGTCTGCATTTGCTTTTGGAGCACAATTCAGCCTCTTCCTGATTCTTTTTATGCTGCTGATGACTTTGGCCCCGTTCATTGTCAATCTGTCTGAAAAATACGGCCTCCATTCCTTTGCGCGCTTTATGTCTTATACCGGCTATTTATGGATGGGTGCATTGTTTCTCTTTTTTTCTTATTCGCTGTTAATTGATCTTTATCGTCTTTTGGTTTACGCCGCTAAATTTGTTTTCAAGAATGATCTGTCTTATCTCACCCCCACTGCGGGATTCTGTTTTTTTGTGCCCCTTATCCTTTCCTTGTCAACATCTCTCTACGGTTATTTTGAGGCTGGCAATATCAGAACTGAAAAGATAACGATCATGACCGCACTTTTACCCAAAGATATCAGCAGCCTGAAGATAGTCCAGATATCTGATGTACATATAGGATTGATAGTAAGAGAAGAAAGATTGAATAAAATCCTTAATAAAGTAAAAGAGGCTGATCCGGATATCATGGTCTCGACAGGCGACCTTGTGGACGGCCAGATAAACAGCCTGTCAGGTCTTTCGGGTCTGTTTAGAGAGATCAATCCGGGATACGGGAAATATGCCATTACAGGCAATCATGAATTCTATGCAGGGATCGACCAGTCAATGGAATTCATAAATAACTCAGGATTTAAGGTCTTACGTGGAGAAGGCCTTACTGTGGCCGGTTTGATAAACATCGCAGGAGTGGATGATCCTGCAGGAGGAAATTACGGCTCATCTAAAAAAATATCTGAAAAGGAATTGCTCTCAAGTCTTCCGCGGGACAAGTTTACCCTTCTGCTGAAACACAGGCCTGCTGTGGACAAGGACAGCCCCGGCCTTTTTGATCTCCAGCTCTCAGGCCATACGCACAGAGGACAGGTATTCCCCTTTTCGCTAATTACAATGCTCTACTATCCGGTTGCCTCAGGATTCGCAAGGCTTTCTGATAACGCAGCCTTATATGTAAGCCGGGGCTCAGGCACATGGGGGCCTCCAATGCCAGTCCTGTCTCCGCCTGAGATCACGGTAATTGAGATTGTGCATGACGTAGCTCATTAAAACCCTCTTGACATTATTGTCGTCATTTGAGATGATATATGACGAATATGGCGACAAAAAAGAAAATCCTTGATGAGCTTTATGTAGACCGGGAGTTGAGCCTGCCTGTTCTTATGGAGAAAAAATCCCTTTTTCTTTTCGGTCCGCGCCAGACAGGGAAAACCTCGCTCATCCGCCATACCCGAAAGGACGCAAGGGTGTACGACCTTCTGGACACGTCGGTATTCCTGGCTCTGAGCCAGAATCCCGGCCGTCTTGCACAGGAATTGACGCCTAATGACCGTTTTGTAGTTATGGATGAAATACAGCGTCTGCCCAGCCTGCTCAATGAAGTGCACCGGCTTATTGAAGAACGCAGGATTCGCTTTCTGCTGACAGGCTCAAGCGCCCGGAAACTTCGGCGCGGCGGCGTAAACCTGCTTGGCGGCAGGGCACGAACAAAGTATCTGCACCCGCTAACATGCAGGGAGCTTGGCCGTCACTTCAACCTGCTCCGTGCAATTGAACGCGGTTTAATTCCCTCTATTTATTTCTCTGACGATCCCCGCGCCGACCTTCAGGCATATACAGGATCTTATCTGCAGCAGGAGATTGTAGCTGAGGGGGCTACCCGGAATGTGCCGGCATTCAGCCGGTTCCTCAGGGTTGCCGCTCTTTGCAACGGCACTATAGTCAACTTTACGAATGTAGCTAACGATGCACAGGTGCCGCGCACGACTGTTTATGAGTATTTTGAGATACTCAAGGATACCCTTGTGCTGCATGAACTTCCGGCATGGCGCAGTTCTGTCAAACGAAAACCATTGGTCTCCTCAAAGTACTATTTTTTTGATATCGGAGTGGCATCAGCACTGCAGGGGAGGGTATTGGCGCCGGGTACTCCTGAATTCGGCACAGCTTTTGAAACATATTTTTTTCATGAACTGCGATGTTATAGCGATTATGTCTCAGCCGGGCCCATCAGTAATTGGCGGTCAGCCTCAGGGTTTGAGGTGGATTTCATACTGGGGGACAGCCTGGCGATAGAGGTGAAGGCAAAAGAAAATGTCTCTTCCCAGGACCTGAGATCTCTGCGTGCACTGGCAGAAGAGAAGAAATTGCGGCGCTTCATCTGTGTTAGTCTTGAGCCCCGTGCGAGATCATTGGAAGGCATCACCATCCTGCCGTACAGGGAGTTTCTTGACGGCCTGTGGAACGGAGCCTATTCATAGTACGAAAAAAGAGGTCCGGAGAAAATTAAGCCGAAGTAAAGATCAACAGCCCCTGCCCCCCTTGATATGAATGACATTCAAGAGGTCATCCCGATGAGTCGGGATCAGCTCCATTTTCAATTTCAATGACTTGCATGTCGCTAAACCCTCGACCAACTACTGATTGTATGGTAGCCTGTGAAAGCCCTGCCTTTCCCCTTGCCTTGATAAAACTTTCCAAAAGCTCAAACTCCGGATCAAGGGCATGCCATGCCTTCCTGAACTTGGCAAGAATAGCAAGATAAGGCTTATTGTTGTTGCGTTCCGGATAATCACTGTGAAGCATAAAGCTCTGAAAGAGGCACGATTTTGACTTCATTGTCAGGCAGGTGTTTCTGCAGGAATTTAATAGTGTCTTCTTTCGGGTGCGCGAGCACAATAGCATAGCCTCTTCCCTTCGCGATCTTCACTGCCTTGTCCCATTGGGTTTCCATATAATCCGGCGTGTTCTCATCGTCAAGGAACACATCACGTTTTAATGCTTTTATGCCATGCTCTTTGGCTATCTTGAGCCCTGCTGAGTGCGGCGATGTGAGACTATCCAGGAAAAAAAGATTTCGCTCTTTAAGGGCTGATATCACAACAGACAAAGCCCTTTTATCTTCTGTGAAGGCAGAGCCCATATGATTGCTGACACCTTTGATATGCGGGATAGAGAGCAGGGATTCTCTCAGGTTCTCCCTGATTTCATTGTCAGTCATCCACAAATAAAGCCCTCCTTTGCCGAGTTTGTGCGGCTCTTTTGCCTCCATAGGGATGTGTCCTATAAGATCATGACCCTCCTGATGGCCTTCAGAGGCGATCCATGATGAATATGGCTCATGGGGCAAAATAGATAGTGTTAACGGGGCCTTTATCTCAAGGATTTTCAATGCGGCTTTTTTATTATGGCCCAGGTCGTCAATTATAAGCGCGATCTTTGGGATCTTCTTTATTTCTTCAGGCTGGGTTTGTCTGGAAACTTTCCGGGGCTTGTACTCCTGTTTGCCTATTTCCCTGTACAGAAAAAATATTCCCAGGATGATCAGGACAAGGATCAATATTATATGGTAATGTCTTTTGCTTTTCTTAGTCTTTCTTCTTGAGGCCATTTATATTTTTGTTCTAAAAATAAATTTTGCCACGGATGAACCCGCCTATCCGCCAAGGCGGACAAGCCGGACGGGCAGGCACGGATTAACACTGATAAACACAGATCTGCCTGACGGCAGACAGACTAGCTCAGACCCTTAAAGTATTTAGGGATTTGGGTTTATGGGTTGGTAAAAATCCTAATCCCGGTCTTTTATTAATCCGTGTCCATCCGTGGTAATCTGTGGCTAATTAATGTTCTCAGCTTTAATCGTTCATATCAAAAATCTCTGCATCTGCCGGGGGCTTGAAAATAAAAAATGAGTCCTTGATCCCCGTATTTACTTTAATATTATTCATTTTGATATTGATTTTATTGCCGTAGGTGTCAAATATGGTGAATGCCTTTACTGGAAAGCCGGCAGTGTCTGTCTCGAGCTGTATCTTCTTTATGGAACCAATTTTATGCCGTGGTTTTAATTCGATCACATCCCCTTTAATCGATGTTATATCAAAATCAGCCCGGAGGTTTCCCATGCTGTTTAGCAGTGCTAACGGGACCTGGCCGGATGTGTCTTTGCTGAATGTGCTTTTAAAAATCTGTTTTTCAGATTTTTTATGGATCCCCAGCATCCCCTCTCCTATTATGACTTCTTCATCCCTTGGTTTTGAGTATTCCCACATCACTCCGGAGGGCTTCTTTATAAAAAACTTACCTTCATAATGATCGTCCCTGTCCAGATCTTTTAAGTGACTTGTTTGAGAAAATCCACCCTGCATATCCTGCATCTCACTGAATCTTTTCTCAATTCGATCTATGGCGTCATCGAGAGTAGAAGCGTGAGAGACAGTAGACAGTAAACAGTAAACAGTAAACAGAAAGATGAAAATTATTTTGGCTGTCCCTCGGAAACTCGGTACGAATCGATCCCGATGAGTCGTATCGACCCGATCCCTGAAAGACCGTAATGCGTGATGCGTAATGCGTAATGTGTTTGCCTTTCCCTGACTACTGTCTTCCTGCCCCTCGACCCGTGGAGACGAGTCGTATCGACTTGACCCTTGATTCATCTATTCTTCCTCAGTATTTCCCGTGGTTTGCCTGCTTCTCCGGGCGGCCCGATGAGCCCCTCTTCCTGCATCATTTCAATGATCCGTGCGGCCCTGTTGTATCCGATCTTCAAACGTCGCTGGACATATGATATCGATGCCTGGCCGGTGGAGAGCACCAGGTCCCGCGCCTGCTCATAAAGCTCGTCTTTTTCTGCAAGGTCCGGCTCATCCGGTTGTTCAGGGACGAGTTCCTCAAATGTCGTATAATCAGGAGCCCCCTGGGTCTTTATGAAATCAACAACTCTTTTTACCTCTTCTTCACTCACATAGGCCCCGTGTATCCTTATCATCTTCATGCCGGGACTGACAAACAGCATATCTCCCTTGCCAAGAAGCTGTTCTGCGCCATAAGTATCAAGGATGATCCTTGAATCGAGCTTTGACGCAACGCGGAAAGACACCCTCGATGAGAAATTGGCCTTGATCACGCCGGTGATCACATCTACAGAGGGCCGTTGCGTGGCGAGTATAAGATGTATGCCTGCCGCACGCGCCATCTGGGCCAGACGTGCGATTGAATTTTCCACTTCATGTGCAGAGACGAGCATGAGGTCTGCAAGTTCATCAATGAATATTACAAGATAGGGAATTGGCTCCGCCTCATCTGTCGGCGTGGCTTTGATTTTTTTATTATAAGCATCTATATTCCTTGAGCCTTTTTCTGCAAGCAGGCGGTATCTGCGTTCCATCTCCAGCACTACTTTTCTAAGGGTCTCAGCCGCCTCTTTCGGCGAAGTGATGATAGGGTGCATGAGATGGGGAATCCCTTCGTACACCGGCAGTTCGAGCCTCTTCGGGTCGATCATTATCAGCTTGACGTCCTTGGGAGATGCCCTGTATAGCAGGCTTAATACCATTGTATTTATACCAACGCTTTTACCGGCGCCTGTGGCGCCTGCTATAAGTAAATGAGGCATTTTACCCAGATCCACGACTATCGAATTGCCGGATATATCCTTGCCAAGGGCGAGACTTAATTTTGATGAGCCTTTTCTGAATGACTCTGAAGAAATAATTTCTTTCAGCAAGACCTCATCCCTGTCCTTATTCGGCACTTCAATGCCGAGAGTGGAACTTCCCGGTATGGTGGCAATGCGCAGGCTGGTCGCCTTGAGCGTGAGTGCCAGATCATCTGCGAGCGAGACTACTTTATTTATTTTAATGCCCGGTGCAGGTTCAAATTCAAACTGAGTGATCACAGGCCCGGGATTCACCTGGGTGACCCTCCCTTCAATTGAGAAGTCCTGCAATTTTTTCTCCAGCAGGCTTGAACTCAAAAGCAGATCTTCCTTTGTCGGTCTGGATCTTGAAGGGGAAGGGTCTTTTAACAGATCAATATTCGGAAGCTCATAAGCGCCTGTTATTTTGCGCGCAGCCCGGGGTTTCGGCTCTGCCGGAAATGCAAGAGGCAGGGCCTCCTGTTTATATACTGGCAGGGATGGAGTTGTAGGAGGGGCTTCTTCCATTTTTATCTGGGGCGGCTCTTTGCCTGTTGTGCTGAAAGGCATTGGTATGGAACTGATCCTGGCTTTCTTTGCGCCCCTTATGAAATCAACGATGGAAAATGGGGTGAGCAGCATCAGGGTGACCAGTAACAGGGGGACAAAAAGGAACAGGGAACCTGTGACTGAGAGAAATTGAATCGAGAGCCTCGTCGCCATAAAGCCCAATATTCCGCCTGAGGACTCCCTGAAAAGAAGGGTCAAAAGAGAGGATATGGAAAGTGTAAGTATTAAAAAAGCTGACAGGGTCACTAATGTCCGGTGCCTTTTTTCTTTGCCTAATATTTTTCTTATGCCATAAATGCACAGGAAAATAGGAATCAAATAGGACGTCAGGCCCAAGCCCTGAAGCAGTATATCTGACAGATACGAACCAGAAATGCCGAGGAGATTGTTAACCCCGGTTACTTTATATGTGAATGGCGAGGTATCCCATTGTTTGTGGGTAAACAAGCTCAGAAGGGTAACTATAGCCAAAGAAATTGCCAGAACGCCTGCTATCTCGTGTTTTATGCGCCTAAGTTTTCCCATAAATTCGTTGATAAAGGGTTCGAGTCGATACGACCTGGACCCTACTTTGCCCACGTTGTAGATATGATAACAAAAGCTATAAAAAAACGATAATCTTTAAAACAGGAGTTTGCCACGAATGAACCTGCCTGCCGGCAGGCACGAATAAACACTAAAAAAATAAATCATTCAAGATAAATATACCTTTAAACCTGGTGTGGTATTACTAATAGTTCATAACATTGACGTCTCGCAGAATCTTTAATGTAAAGGGAGTTATGTAACACTACACTATGATGATGAAGACAGTAGTCACAATCTTGCGTTTATTCATGACAATTCGTGGGTAACAACCTTTTTATGTGTAATAAAAAAGCACGGCTGCGCCAAAGATAATGCGGTATACTGCAAAGGAGTTAAAGGTATGTTTTTTAACAAAGCCGAGGAAGGCCTTTATTACAAAAAGTGCGGAAAAAAAAGAGATGATGAATCCAACAGCGAAAACAGGCAGATCGGCAGCTGTTAAACCATGAAGATTTTTTAACAGGTCATACGATGTGGCAGCAAACATGGTTGGTATCGCAAGAAAGAAAGAGAATTCAGTAGCTGCTTTTCTGTCCAATCCCAGACACATGGCGCCCATTATTGTCGCTCCGGCCCTTGAAACTCCGGGGAAAAGCGAGAGGGTCTGCGCCAATCCGATGCCCAGCGCCTGCGTCAGCGAGACATCGTCTGCATCTGTTACCACGGTTCTTTTTACAACACGTTCGATCACAAGTATTGCTATCCCGCCCAATATAAGCGCAAAGGCAACGGTTACAGGATTGAACAAGTGTCGTTTTATGAACGAATGTGTGATCAGCCCGAATACGGCAGCGGGAAGAAAGGCTATCAGGAGATTTAAAAATAAACGGTTAGTTTTTTCCGAGCCAAGGCCTTTTATAGAGGACAGGATTTTTTCACGGTACAGCCACACCACAGAGAGGATCGCTCCAAGCTGTATGAATATCTCAAAGGTTTTCGCAGTCTCGCTTGTAAAGCCGATTATGTCGCCAGCAAGAATGAGATGCCCTGTTGAAGATACGGGCAAAAATTCGGTAACACCTTCAACAACACCCAGTATCGCCGCTTTAATAAGATCTGTATCCATTATTCACCAAAGTCCTCTGAATTTTCAGCATAATCATTAAGGGCATTTGCTAATTATAGCAAATCCTGAACAGTATAGATTTTTAGAAATAAAAAAAATTATAATGCATCCTATGATCAATGACGAAATAGTTGTCTATATAACTGCATCAAATGAAGATGAAGCAGCACAAATAGCAAAGGCGCTTGTAGAGGCAAAACTCGCCGCGTGTGTGAATATCATAAAAAATATCCGCTCTATCTACAGATGGCAGGGAAAGATTGAGGATGAAAACGAGGTCCTCATGATAGTAAAGACCCGAAAGGAACTTTTCAGCGTCCTCTCATTAAAGGTCAAAGAACTTCACAGCTATTCCGTGCCGGAGATCATCGCGCTTCCGATTATCGAAGGATCAGAGGACTATCTCAAGTGGATCAAAGAAGCCACAAAAGACAACTAGACCAGCCCCAGCTCTTTTTTCAGCCATTCCTCGATCTTTTTTGTTATAGGATACATACCGGAGATACATTCATCTTTTGAGCAGTTCAATGCCTCCTGCAGCAAGCCGTGAGGCACACCCTGGATAACACCTATGTTGGAGCTCAGGGACCCGCTGTTTTTCATGATCGCAACAGCCGGCGTCTCATTTATCATATCGACATAGACCATGTATCCTTCTTTATAATTGAACCCTTTATCATGAATGGAAAATTCAGGGTTAAACCATGTCTTTGGCGTA
>JACQXH010000130.1 GCA_016208845.1 Nitrospirota bacterium
AAAAAATCGTGAGAAACAATTTTGACCTTACTCCAAAAGGGATAATAAAGAAACTTGACCTGAGAAGGCCGATATTCAAAAAGACCGCTGCTTACGGTCATTTCGGAAGAAGCGAGCCTGAATTCACATGGGAAAAGACGGATATGGCAGAGACCCTGAAAAAGGCTGCGAAGGCATAGCAAGAACTGGGTCTGGATTAGCGGCAAGGCATTAATACTAAATAGCTACACTGATACAAACGCAACAAATACATTGACATGAATATTTAGTGCAGTCATTCCCGCCCCCGACGACTACATTCGAGGGCAGGCTCCGGCTGGAATCCATTTCCATTATATGGCTCCTTGTTTTCACAGAGATGGCGTCTGGATTCCGGGTCAAGCCCGGAATGACAGATTCAGCCGCATAGGATATTATTATTAGAACTATTAACAATAAAAACGGAGGGATACCGAATGAAGACTTCGGCTACGGAGAGTAATATAAAAGATTATAAGGTCGCGGACATCAGCCTTGCAGAATGGGGAAGGAAAGAGATAGAGATCGCTGAAAAAGAAATGCCCGGGCTGATGTCTGTCAGGAAGAAATATTCAGCCGAAAAACCGCTCAGTGGTGTCAGGGTCTCAGGTTCTCTGCACATGACGATCCAGACCGCTGTCCTGATCGAAACACTCGCCGCGCTGGGCGCAAATGTCAGATGGGCCAGTTGCAATATATTTTCAACACAGGACCATGCTGCGGCGGCGATTGCCGTATCAGGCATTCCCGTATTTGCATGGAAAGGCGAGTCGCTCGAAGAGTACTGGTGGTGCACATATCAGGCGCTGAATTTTCGGGACGGACTGGGACCCCAGCTCATTGTTGATGACGGAGGCGATGCTACGCTCCTCCTCCACCGCGGATATGAAGCAGAAAATGATCCCTCGACATTGAATGTGCCTACAGATAACAGAGAACTCCAGATCATTAATGACCTGCTAAAGGCAGTGCAGATCGAGGATAAACAAAAATGGCATAAAGTGGTGAAGGAATGGAAGAGCGTAAGCGAAGAGACCACAACAGGCGTTCACAGACTGTATGAAATGATGAAGAACGGGACCCTGCTTGTACCAGCTGTCAATGTAAATGACTCGGTGACAAAATCCAAATTCGATAATCTCTACGGATGCAGGGAATCATTATCAGACGGCCTGAAGAGGGCCACTGATGTAATGCTCGCAGGAAAGGTCGCTGTCGTCTGCGGCTACGGCGATGTAGGAAAAGGTTCAGCCAAGTCATTGAGAGGCTTCGGAGCAAGGGTCATTGTCACAGAGATAGACCCCATCTGCGCGCTCCAGGCTGCAATGGAAGGATACGAGGTTAATACTGTGGAATCAACGCTCGGTACTGCGGACGTTTATGTCACCGCAACAGGCAACAGGGAGATAATCACCATTGAGCATATGTCAAAGATGAAGGATGAGGCCATTGTCTGCAATATCGGCCATTTCGACAATGAAATTCAGGTGGACAGGCTTTTCTCGTTTCCCGGCATAAAGAGAGTGAACATAAAACCGCAGTATGATAAATATATTTTCCCTGACGGGCATTGCATCTACCTGCTTGCAGAGGGAAGACTGGTGAATCTCGGCTGTGCGACCGGACATCCTTCTTTTGTCATGTCCAACAGCTTTACCAATCAGACACTTGCGCAGATTGATCTCTGGAAGAACAGGGATAAATATGAAAAGAAGGTCTACACGCTCCCCAAGCAGCTGGATGAAGAAGTCGCCAGACTTCACCTCGAAAAGATCGGTGTTAAACTCACGCAGTTGACAAAGGAACAGGCAGATTATATCGGCGTGCCCATTGAAGGGCCTTACAAATCTGAGCATTACAGGTATTAATAATTAACACTGGAAATGCAGTCGTAAAATAGAACATCCGGCATAGAAGCCGTCAAAATCTCTATATCCGGACATATGATATCCCTCAGTTTGCCGCTGGGGGGGCATTGTACAAGGACTAACAAACCAGTCAAGCCCTTGATCACCCCAAAAACAGATTTCCGGGATCCCGGAAAAACTTCAGAAACATAGTGCCTTTTTGAGCGCAAAATGGTATAATTTTCATCGGACTTTCAAGAGACCAGACAAGCCAGTCAGATCACCGGTTATTAGTAATTATTTAATTGAAGATAAAGGACATTTGTTTGTTTGGATGATTTATTAAGGGTCTCATAATAGTCTGTACATTTTTAGAAGCGTCATTCCCGCATGTCTTTAGCGGGAATCCATTAGTTTCTATTCTCTGGATGCCCGGTTATCCCTAAACATCGGGACGGGCATGACGCACAAAGGCCGACAGTTTGTAAATACTATCTTGCACAGATTAATAATTCGTTAGCTATTAAAAAGGAGACTGCATGGCACGATTGACAATAAATATCGAACAGGAGATGAGGACCTCTTACCTTGATTACGCAATGAGCGTGATCGTTGGCAGGGCCTTGCCTGATGTGAGAGACGGCCTGAAACCTGTTCAGCGCAGGATAATGTATGCGATGCTGAGAGAAGGGCTTCTGCCGACGAAAAAATATTCCAAATGCGCCGGTGTTGTAGGAGAAGTGCTGAAGAAATACCATCCACATGGAGATTCCGCAGTATATGACGCGCTTGTAAGACTGGCCCAGGATTTCAACATGCGTTATCCGCTTGTTGACGGACAGGGGAATTTCGGCTCAATTGACGGCGACCCTGCGGCGGCATACCGTTATACAGAATCGCGCCTTACAAAACTCGCAGAAGAACTGCTCGTTGATATCGATAAAGAAACCGTGGATTTTACCCCTAATTTTGATGAGACCACTGAAGAACCCGTGGTCCTTCCGGCAAAAGTTCCCAATCTTATAATAAACGGCTCCGCAGGGATTGCGGTCGGCATGGCAACCAATATACCTCCGCATAATCTTGGAGAGATCATTGACGGTCTTGTAATGATGATAGAAAATCCCGAGGTCACGATCAAAGAGCTGATGAAAAATATCAAAGGCCCTGACTTCCCGACAGGCAGTACTATTCATGGCAGGAAGGGGATCGTCGACGCTTATAACACAGGCCGGGGACACTTAAAGATAAGGGCCAAAGTGGACATCGAACCGCAAAAAGGGGACCGGGAAAGCATTATTATCACAGAGCTTCCATACCAGGTCAATAAAGCAAGGCTCATTGAAAAGATCGCGGAACTTGTTCGTGAGAAGAAGATAGAAGGACTCTCTGACCTGAGGGACGAGTCAGACAGGGAAGGCATAAGGGTTGTTATGGAGGTCAAGCGCGGTGAGATCGCTCAAGTCGTGCTTAACCAGCTTTACAAACACACACCCATGGAAACCACCTTCGGCATTATCATGCTCTCTATCGTAAACGGCCAGCCAAAGGTCCTGAACCTCAGCCAGATGCTCTCTTATTTCCTCCAGCACAGGCGCGATGTAATTGTCAGAAGAACAAAATTTGAACTCAGAAAGGCAGAGGAAAAGGCGCATATCCTCGAAGGATTAAAGATCGCGCTTGATAATCTTGATGCGATCATAGCGCTGATACGAAAGTCCAAGACCCCTGAGGAGGCGCTTGAAGGCCTGATCAGTAAATTCCCGCTTACAAAGATCCAGGCTCAGGCCATCCTCGACATGAAACTCCAGAGACTGACCGGACTGGAGAGAGAAAAAATAATTCAGGATTATCTCGATACGATAAAGGAGATAGAACGCCTTAAGGCGATACTGGCAAGCCCCACGCTTGTTGACAATATAATAAAAGAAGACCTCCTTGAGATAAAGAAAAAATATGCGGATAAAAGACGCACTGAGATCACAGGCGAAGCGGAGGAAATAACCATTGAAGACCTCATACAGGAAGAAGAGATGGTGGTGACCATCTCTCACCAGAGCTATATAAAAAGAAATCCCCTGACGCTCTACAGAAGCCAGAGAAGAGGAGGGAAAGGCCTTATGGGCATGGAGACAAGGGAAGAAGATTTTGTAGAACGCCTCTTCCTGGCCTCAACTCATGACCATGTGCTTTTTTTCACAAATTTCGGCAGGCTGTACTGGCTCAAGGTCTATCAGATCCCGGAGATGGGCAGGACGGCGCGGGGCAAGGCGGTTGTCAATCTTCTGAATCTTTCTGAAAAAGAAAAGATTACCGCTGTGTTCGCGATAAAAGAATTCAAGGAAGATCTCAATCTCTTTAAAAAAAAAAAAAAAGGTGTTGTTAAAAAAACAGCACTCAATGCGT
>JACQXH010000131.1 GCA_016208845.1 Nitrospirota bacterium
CTTCTCGAGTTTTTTCAGGGCATCAAGAATGTACGACATTAATGGTCATCCTTTCGCCTGTTTGTCAAGACCGGTTCTCCGCTTTTAGCTGCGGTATTAAGGTGTATTATAGTCTCAGGGCCTATAATACCGTCGATCAGTAGCCCTTCCGAATATTGAAATCTCTTCACCTGCCTTACAAGCTCATCATTAAAAAGTGTATTACCCTGCGAACTGATTGAACGTCCCTGCACAGACGCCAGCTCTTTATCAAACCAGGCAGCCACAGGACTGTCATCCCCTGGTTTAACAGTGCCCTTGTAACCGGCAGGAAACCGCCACAGCAGGACATAATCGCCTGCCCACCTGGTTTTAAGATCATCCATGGCAACTGTCCTCGTTTCAGCACCGCCGGAAAGTGTGATCTTGCCTTCATTAAATGATGTCATCGCGTAATAAAATTCCTTATCCTGCGCATCAAGCAGCCTGACTACAGCAGGCCTGTTCAACTGAATAAGGCTGTCAAGGCCACCTTTCCTGCGAAGACAACCAAGGCCCTGCTCCATGGCCTGTTCGCAGGCGCTTCCACGCCCCTGCACATAAGAAATGTTCCAATTTCTGAACAAAACCTCATATGCCATTTCCTGGCTCCGGGCCGCGGATTGACCAACAGGAATCTGCAATGTATCCAATGCCAACGGTTTTTTTTTTGTGTTTTTTACTGCCAACGCAGGATTATTTATGCCCGGCGCCGGTAAGATTTGTTTCATCATGGCAGGTTTTGATTTATTGTTATAGAATGTTGACCATATTGCTGCACAGGCAAGAAGCACGAATGCGGCAAATACCCACTTATATATCCTGCTGATCAACGTTTGAGCCCTGGCTTTTCCGAATACCTCACCGGCTGCCTTGACAAGCGTAGTTCTATCGACCTTGTCCTTTCCCTCGACATATGCTCCAAGCAGTGCCCTTTCCGGCGACCGAGAGACGTTGTGTTACATAGGCGGCAATCTCTTTTTTTGATAGAGAACCGATGTGGTAGCGTGCTGTGATCCGCTGAGCCAATTGTCTCAGGTCAGCCCTTTCAAGCATCGTAAGAAGTTCAGGCTGCCCTACCATTATGATCTGAAGAAGTTTCAGCTGGCTGGTCTCAAGGTTTGTTAACAGCCTCAATTGTTCGAGCACGTCAGGGCTGAGATTTTGTGCTTCTTCAATTATGAGAACGGTCTTGCGTCCCTTTGCATGAGAATCCAGAAGAAATTTGTTTATGCAATCAACAAAAACCTTTATACTTTTATTGCCTTCAGGATAAATGATACCGAGGTCCTCGCAAATTGTTGCCAACAGCTCCTCAACTGTCAGTTTTGGATTCATTATAAATGCAACGTCGATATTCTGCGGGATCTGCTCCAGCAGACAGCGACAGATGGTTGTTTTGCCTGTCCCAACTTCCCCAGTGAGAAGGACGAAGCCGCCGTGTGTGCTAAGTCCGTAAATAAGATGGGCCAATACCTCTTTGTGTCCCCCGCTCATATAAAGATAGCGGGGATAAGCACGGCACTGAACTGCTTTTTTTCTATGCCTTTGTCCCCTTGTGCCAGTTTGCCCTGTATTACTTGCCTTTTACACTCGCATTTTCAATTATGACGCTGTAGCTGTATCCGCTCCCAAAATCTTTATCCTTGGTCAACTTCCCGCTGACTGTAACGATATCTCCGACAGAGGGCAGATCGTCTGTCGTCACAACGAGATCATTGTCGCCATTGGCCGGATCGCCAGTGCCGTCCTGCAAATGTATCCAGTTTTTATTCATAATGCCGGGAGAGACCTTAACTGCCTTGCCCTTTACGACAACATCTTGTTTATCAAGGCTGTTCTTATTCTTATAGATTTCTGCGATAGTATATGCATTCGGCCCTGAGGCCTTTTCAACTTTAACTTTTTCAGCAGCCACAGGAGTCCTGGACTTGCCGGCCTCCTTCTTGTCTGCCAGCCCTTCAGAAAAGATGATTTTATCAAATTTACGTTTAAGTTTGGAGCTTTCGAAATTAACCATCTCTGCTCCGGGTTTTATGGAAATATTCTGACCTTTTGTGATCTGTGTCTGAGGAATTGCAACCCACATTGTCTTGCCGTCCTTCTCAAGATTAATGTATGTGTACGAACCGCTGTCCATCGTCTCTGCTACCTTGCCCGTAAGCACAGGATCTGCCTGTACTGCTCCGGAAGCATGTTCTGCATGAGGCGAGACAGGGAGTTCTTTTGAGGGCTTTTCAGCGGCGGCCGGCAAATTGCGTCCTGGAATTATCAATGCAAAACATAAAAACACGATCATCAACATCAGTTTCTTCATATTACATCTCCTTTTTATTGTTGTAATTTATCAAACAGGAACATATCTCCTATTTTTATTATTATGCATTTTATGGGTCGTCTTTGTATAGAGTACAAGTTCTCCGGCTGTAAGAACACGCTGTTTGGGTTAAAATATAGTTGACTATTGCTATGGACGGCAGATTAAAACAACTCAGATCCGAGATAAGGAGACTCCGGGGAAGATTGCGAGAACTTACCCCTACCCTTGGCATCCTGCTCGAACGCCGCGGTTTCCGGATATATAAAAAGGAGCCTTCAGATGATCTGCTTCTCCCCTCTGCAAAATACGGAAGTCAGTATTATGACAAATTAAAGAAATATTCCTTCAGGCTGTTCCTCAGGGATGTCATTAAACACCAGGATTTTTTCATTCTTGAAAAAGTCACAAGATATTCAACAAGAGAGGTTACCTCCGGATATATCGATTTTCTTCTCAAGGCAAGCATAGCTGAAAAATCATACGGTGGATATCGCCTCAGGAAAAGGCCTGTCAAGAGTTTTGGAGAGACCCTGGAATGGTTTACAGCCCAGTTAATCAGAAAGGAATTTCATGCAGAAGCAATATGGGGAGCAAAATTCAAAAGACCAAAAGTAGGCGGAGACTATGACCTCCTTGCCAAAATTGACTCTTCAATATTATATATGGAAATAAAATCATCTCCG
>JACQXH010000139.1 GCA_016208845.1 Nitrospirota bacterium
ATAACCTCCGACTATACCAGCTATTTCCTTGAGTCTCATTTTTTGGCTTTGGCAGCTTCGTTACATCTTTTAATGACCTTGTCAGTAACATCGTATTTCTTGGGAGAATAGAGAATACCGCTTTCATTTATCTCAAGTAATTTTGTAGCCTGCTTCCCGCTGTCAGACTCATTAAGCGCTTTATTGAGGTCCACGTACCCGATTTTCATTTCCGCAGTCTGCGCAATTGCTGCCCATGCAAATACAAAAAATACAACCAAGATAAATTTTCTCATACTGTCTCCTTTAAATTATTAGTATTCAGTAACCGGTAGTCAGTAAACAGTTAAAGTCGGTTTTTGATGTATACTTTTTGCTGATTTAAAACAGCCCTCCCATTGTAAATTCAATCTTGTTCCTTCCCTCATCTTTCTTAGTCGCCAAATTGAAGCCCCATTCGAGCCTTATGGGACCGAATGGCGACATCCATCTCACTCCAAAACCTGCGGTCTTTCTCAGGTTAATTTCCTGAAATTCATCAAAGGAACTGCCAATATCTGAAAAGACCACCCCCTTTAGCTTTATATCCTTGGCAAGCGGGAAGATATATTCAGCATTGAAAATCAACTCTTTGGTCCCGCCTATTCGCTCTCCCTGTTCATTCCTTGGTCCGCCATCACCAAAACCAAGCCCTCTTACAGTGCTAATGCCGCCTACATAAAATCTCTCATAAAGCGGAAGATATTTGCCTGCGAATCCTCTGGCAGCGCCGAACCGGCCTCTAATATTGAACGTCGTGTCCCACTTTGCGGGGAAAAACCACATGGAGTCAATGACTGACTTGATGAAATAATTTTCTCCGCCAAGACCCGCAATAGTGTAATTAAGTGAATTTCTTGAGCCTGTGGTCGGGTCTAAATAACTGTCCCGTGTATCTCTCCAGATCGAAGGGCTTATACTGCTTGTGATCTTCTCGCCCTTCTGATCTTTTATGATTGAGGACGCGTCATCAGCGACATCAGTAATGTCAACTTTTTCTAAATTGTATGTTATTCTCCCTCCTACATATTCAGATAATTCCTTCCCGAAGCCTATTGAAATACCGGTTGCCTTTCTGTGATAATCCGGATATTCAAAGGTGTCGTTATAAAGACCGAGAGATGCTGATATGGGTTTATCCATGAACCATGGATCTGTAATAGAGAGGTTATAATTGGACCTGATGGAGCTGAAGTCTACTTTAAGCTTCAGCTGCAGGCCTTTTCCAAAAAGGTTGGCCTGGGAAATTTCGCCCATGACTATGAACTTATCTACCGAACTGTATCCTCCGCCTATTGTCAGCATGCCGGTCAGCCTTTCCTTAACCCTGATATCGAGGTCGATAAGTTTCTCATCAATCCTGGGTTTAGGTTCAAGCTCAACCGATTCGAAATAATTAAGGTTGGTTATTCTCTGGTAGCTTCTTTTCAGGAGTTTATTATTGAAAATGTCTCCTTCGTCAAGCCTGATCTCCCTTCTGATCACTTTGTCGCGGGTCTTCTGATTGCCTTTTATCGAGATATTGCCGATCCTGAAAATCTCCCCTTCAATCACGGGAAAAGTTATATTCACGCTCATGGCTTCATTGTCGACATCTATTGAGGGATTAATATCTGCCCGCGCGTAACCTTTTTCCATATAAAGATCAAGGATTTTATCTATGTCTTCCCTCAGAGCAGACCGGTCAAAGATCTTTCCTGCTGACGTTTGGACCTGTTTATAAAGTTCAGTGTCACTGAATACTGTATTGCCGCTGAATGATACCGTCCCGACCCTGTACTGGCGGCCTTCAGAAACAGCAATTTTAATATACAGATTATTTTTATCAGGACTTAATGTAACCTCTGGCTCGGAAATTACCGCGTATATAAAGCCCTTGCTGTTATATAGTGCCCTTATCCTTTCGATATCATCCTTCATGTCCTCTTTATTGTAAATTCCGGAACCTGTTATAAATGAGAATAGCCATTTTTCTTTTGTCTTCATGGCCTTTTTAATATTTTTTGAAGACAGAAATTTATTGCCTTCTATAATGATCTCCTTGATTCTTACCTTCTGCCCTTCATCTATCTGGAACGTGACGGCCACACTATCATCTGAAATATGCCTTATCGCAGGGATCGCACTTACAAGCCAGTATCCTTCTGACTGGTAAAAAGAGATGATCTTTTCCGCATTATCCATTATCAGGGAATAGTTTGCGATAGCGCCGGGGGTCAATGTTATCTTTTCCTTGAGCTTGTCCTTCTCGAATTCTTTATTTCCCTGAAAGTCTATGCTTGCTATGGTGGGTTTTTCCTTAACGGTGAATATCAGCTTGAGTCCCCCCTCAAAAGGCTCTATCTCTACCTTTACGTCATCGAAATAACCGAGCGCGTACAGGGATTTAATGTCTTTCTGGACCGCTTCCTGTGAAAAGGGGCTTCCGATCCTGCTTCGTATATTAGCCTCAAGGGTCTCTTTTTCTATCTTCTTGTTGCCGCTTATCTCAAGCAGGGTTATAAGAGGCGCTTCTTCAGCTGACGATGACGAGTTGATATGCAGGAACGTGCAAAGAAGCACGATGCATGCCATAAGCGTATGGAGACGAAAAAATGACAATTTAAATAGTGTTAACGCATTCTTATTCAACAAGCTGAAATTACCTCAAGAAAAAATTACGCAGTAGTATAGCATTTGAATATATTTAAAATCCAATGCTTGAAGAAAAATCATAATATGTTTAAAATTATTAAAAATCTCAAGCAAGACGCCCCTGTATGCTGCTTCACAGATTAAAGACTGAAAGGAGAGATATTGCAAATAGAAGATATCGAAATCTCAAACAAGAAAGACCTTGAAATCCTTAATGATATTGAGCAGAAGATAATAGAAAATATTAATCTGGGCTATGATCCTCAAATCCTCGAGATCCTCGATAATGAAAGGGCAAGTTCACAGCAGATAGAACAGCTTAAAGATAAACTCACCAAAGATATCGTGGTCCGCCTGTTTAAAATGTCAAAGGCCATATATTTCGGCAAATTGTTTGGTGGCGAAGTTAACACTTTTTTTGATGTGATCATGCGGCTCGGTATGATGCCTGCAAAAATATATATATCAGCGCTTTCTATTTTTTCTATGTCACCGAATAAGGAATTCAGGATACTTGCAGCGCGGAGCTTTGCCACCTCGGTGCTCGGCAGGTTATTGGCGACTGAAATGAGGCTCCATGATGTAGAAGTAAAGAAGATCGAGACAGGAGGATTGTTCCTTGAGATCGGCAAGCTTATCACTATACTGTACCGGCTGCGTTTTCAAAAGGAGGCAATTGATGAGAAATTCACATCTAAGTACAGCCCTTATCTTGGCCTTAAAATAATCAGGAAATTTAATCTCCCGGCATTTTTGAACGAAATCCTGTTTTCTCCCTATCTCAGGTTTACGGATGATTCATTTCATATGTCTTCAATAGTTACCCTGGCAAATTCTATGGCTGACAAGAGCTTTAAAGCGCACGGCAGGCTTGTTATTCAATCTCCTATGCCCGGGCCGGATGGGCTGCTGGCAAGCACTCCCGGCTCCATTATTTCAGATCAGTTTATGGCCGTAGGATTGGGTGAATATATTGAAGTTAATCCTGACAAGGAAGCACGCTTGATCATATGATTTATCCATGGCGGCTGCAACGAAGGGACATGTCAAATATCTGAAAATAAGGAAGGCTTATAAAGCAGGGTAGAACGTTTTATCATTTTCAATGCCTTAATCCATAGTCCAGGAATTAACAACATCGTCAAAGTCTTTCTTTGTTTCCATAAGAAGCAGGTAAAGATCTTCATCCATAAAATTTTTATCCGCAATTTCGAGCACATCCCATGTGCGGGTATTTATGTTCTGGACTTTGCTGTAAGGACTCGTACCGAGCTTAAGCGCCTTGGCAATTTCATTTCCTGCATGCACTGCATATACTACTTCCGGAAATTTCTTTTCGCGTTCAGGGTTGTTATGGAACCTTATTGTCTCTGAGAGATCAGCAGGGAAATGCCATTTTTTCGAGACAAGCGACCCGATTTCTGCATGGTTAAAACCAAGTATCTCCTCTTCAGCTTCTGACATGGAATGATTATTGTTCTCTGCTTTAGCTATAATTTTATCCATTTCTCGTGGGAAATTGGTATAGATAATCAGCTTTCCTATATCGTGCAGGATGCCGCCTATAAAGGCCTTTTCACTAAGGGCCGGGTTATGTTTCTTATGAGTCAAGGCCTTGGCTGCCACAGCGCAGCCAAGGCTGTGCTGCCATAGTCCTTTGATATCAAATGAAGTGCGGGATTTATTGAATATATCCAGCAAGGATATTGTGACCGCAATATTTCTTACAGTATTAAATCCCAGAATGATTACGGCCCGTGAGAGCGTATCCACATGATAGGTAAGGCCGTAATAACTGGAGTTGGCAAGCTTAAGGACCTTTGATGTGAGGGCCGGGTCTTTCTCAATGATCTTGCTTACTGATTCTATTGTGGAAGATTTTTCGCTCAGGGCGCGGTTAACATGCAGTACGACAGACGGCAAGGTCGGAATATCTTTAATATTGCTGAGGATCTTATCTATGTTTTTTTCTGGCATTTTAAATATTCTACGGCTTCCAGCTTTAATGCTGTCTCAAAAATAATTTTCATCATTTGATCCTGAGGTTCTCCATTAAAGCGTTTCTTAACATGACCAATGATCTTTTCTTTGGCCTGTGCAATATCTTTATCTGAAATATCATTTTTTACTTCTGCATCCTCAATGGCAAGGGTAGTAATGTTATACCGGGTCATGGCATTTATTGTTGCCGTCGTAAGGACCGCGCCCTTGGTGAGCAGGCGCTGCCCCTGGGGATTATAGATATCCCTGGCAATCACCATTCCTTCCAATGCGTCTTTTGGACTGATAATCTTCATTTTAGCCGTTACCTGTGATTTTTATTTTTGCACAGCAGGGCTGCATCAGTCAATTGAGACCGGTCTTCCAACGATTTCCCGGACACATAGTTTTTTCAACAGCATGATAAGCCTGACATTGACCATTGCATTTAAATGCATTTCCAGGATAACAGGAGGCAGTTAATACCTTTGTCTGGCGTGTTCAAGAGTCAGGATTAACTTTTACATTCATTGCCTGAAAAGTTTTTCTCTGCTTCGTTTAGCTATCTCACCAACTGTTAGGTTTTTCAGGTCCCCATCTTCATAGAAAGAAATAATACTCTTGTCCCCGGTAAGTTGCTGAATGTCATCAACAGACCATTTTGCCCCGATCTCACCAAGCGCCCAGGCTGCCAGCCCGCGGAGCAGGGGGGCAGCGTCATGCAGGTATGAACGGACAACAGGCATTGCAAATTCGACAAATTCCTTGTGTATATTGCCAATGCGCCCGATGGCCCGAAGCACACCTGCGGTAAGCATGTTCTCGTCATGAAAAGACACAATTATCGTTGCTGTATCTGAACAAAGCACGGGATTATTCCTCACTATTTCTCCGAGCATCTCAGGCGCGCTCCAGCCGATCCCTCCGGACTCATCCCTTATCATCCAGAGCAGGCGGCCAACCAGGTTCCTGACGAGATCAGGTTCAGCTTTGGACATCTCCCGTGCAATTAGCCCTATCGCCTCGATTGCACGCCACGAGATGGTCAGGGTCTTATCATAGGAAAGAGAAATTAATATACTGAAAAGCTTTTGAGGGGTGCATGAGAGCCGGGATAACTCATCAAACCGTTTTTTTTCCAGGAGATCTATTATCTCTTTTTTTAATATGAGCATTGCCTGAGAACCGTGTCATATGAAAAAGAATTCAACACCATCGATCTTGGAGTACAGATAGTCCTCTATGCAGTTAGTTGTGCACTCAGCGCAGTCGCCGGACAATTGTATCACTGCTTCCGTGCCCCTGAATTCCACTAAGTCCGCTGCGCTCTTGTGTGAGTTAAGGAGCATACTTAAACCCTCGAGGACCTCAATTATCTCCTGTTCGGTTTTGTTCATTTTGTATCCCCCTTATTCAAAGTTCTTATGATACTCTTTGACTTTTTTAGCAAATCCGCGAGCAAATTCATAGCATTTGCTCTCATCGTCAGCAGATTGCTTATACAGCACCTGTATGCCCGGCTCGAAGATTTCCAGGCCCATTTTCTTGAACTCTTCATAGGCCTCTTTCACAGCGCCGCCGCCCCAGCCGTAACTTCCGAAGGCTCCGGCAATGCGGTTCTTTGGCCTTAATCCTCTGAGGTGATACAGGAATTCAGCCACAGTCGGAAACATGAGATTATTCAGTGTAGGGCTGCCAATGAGACAGCCTCTTGAGTTCCAGAATTCTTTAATGGCAGCGCTCGTGGGCGAGGCCCGCAGCTTTATGACCTTGCAGTCCAGGCCTTCATCTTTTAGCCCCTGCATTATTGGGAGGGTCATCTGTTCAGTACTGTGCCACATCGTGTCATATATAACAGCAACGCTTAAGTTCGATTTTCCATTGGCCATATCAAGATATTTTTGCATGACATGGCCCGGATCGCCTCTCCAGATAATGCCGTGATCAGGTGCGATCATGTCGATCTCAATTCCGAGTTTTTGAACATCAGCTATTTTCGACTTGATAAGCTGACCGAAGGGCATGAGTATGTTCGCATAGTAATCAACTATTGCATCGTCAAGCTCATCATGTGACGAGCATGAAATGAATTCATCGTCAAACCTTGCCGCAGAGGCAATGTGCTGTCAAAAGGCGTCCTGGGATATCAGCAGCTTGGCCTCTTTCACATACGTCATCATTGAGTCCGGCCAGTGGAGCATGGGGGTTTCAAGAAAAAGGAGATTGTACTTGCCGGTGTTAAGAGTGTCGCCTGTTTTAACGATCCTGAATTTCCATTTTGAGGTGTCAAAATGCCGGTCCAGGCCCTTTTTCCCTTTCTCTGAAATGCAGATAACAGCTTCCGGAATTAAGCCCATGACCTTGTCTATACTGCTTGCGTGGTCCGGCTCGATATGGTTAATTATCAGGTTGACTATTTTTGACGGGTCAACAATACTTTTTATGTTGTCAATAGTGACGCCTGCAAAATCGTGCTTTACAGTATCAATAAGAGTGATCTGATCATCCATTATGAGATAGTTATTATACGTCGTACCGCGGGGCGTGACATAACCGTGAAAATCCCTGACCGCCCAGTCAATAGCGCCTACCCAAAAGACATCAGGTTTGATCTCTATAGCCTTCATACGCCTCCATTAGAATATTCAATAAATGAATTGTATCAGTATATATTAAAACTTTCAACTCTTTATCAAAAATAACAATAGGGGAGAAAACTCTTTTAAATTTTCTTATAATCCTTTGGTTTTTTCTATATAATATTAACATGGAAAAGGGCCGGTTGCACGTATTGATCAGGGGCTATGTCCAGGGCGTTTTCTTCAGGGCCAGCACACAGGACATGGCTGAAAGGCTCGGCCTGACCGGGTGGGTCAGAAATCTGCCGGACGGGAACGTGGAGGCAGTATTTGAAGGCACAATAGATCTGCTTAAACAGGCGGCAGCGTGGTGTTCCAAGGGATCTCCCGGCTCCAGGGTAACATATGTTCATGAAGAATGGCTTGAATATACCGGCGAGTTTACGGTTTTTGAGCTACGGTACGGGAGATAATTGAGAAGATTGATCATGACTGGTTATGCGTAATTACTATAAAGTCCTTGAGATATCAGAGAACGCCTCTAAAGCGGAAATAAGAGAGGCATATTCAAGGCATGGCATCCTGACCGCAATCCGCATACTCCAATTTCAGATGATATGATGAAGATGTATAACGAGGCTTACGGTGTTTTATCTGATCCGAAAAGTAAATCTAAGTATGATTTATTATTGCGAAATCATCGGTATTACGAAGAGCACGCGGCCGATGAACATCCGGCTAATGTGTATCAAACGGGACATACCAATGAGTACCAATCGAGTCAGGCAGATGAGATATCAGATGCTTGGTGGAACAGGGCAGCGTATGGATACTACTCGGAATTCAGCTTTAAAAAAATACTCGGTATATTTTTTATATTAATCGGATCGTTTTTACTTTTAGATTATTTCATGCTCATAAATCCTTATTGGTTAAACACAACTGAGGGCCGGATCATCAATTCAAGGGTTGGCATCCCGCCAAACGTATTCGGATCTTTTAATGCAAAGGTTGATTATGAATATACGGTCAACGGCATCACCTACAGTGATTCAGAAGAGCTTTGCTGTTATACGACTGAGAACGCATTGCGCGAAGAATTAAATCATTATTTAAACGCAACTAAGGACGATCCAATGATAATTACTTATGATTCGAATGATCCCAAAAGATCAGTCATTAGATCAGGTAGTGGAGATGGGTCATTCTCAAGACATGTTCTGTCCTATGGTGTAATTCTGGCTGGCTTTGGACTTATATGTTTTTTTGATCTCATTGACATCGCTCGCTTCCTTTATATTGTTAAGTACATAAAGAAAAAGCTGCAGAGAGATAACAATCAAGACGACGAGTAAGGGGAGATACGAGGAGGTCAGGTATCACCTGATTATATCTGTTCTTACCTTCCATCAGGCAGATCCGTGTTAATCTGTGGCTAAACTTCTTTTGATATTCTGTTAATCCGTGGCCAAATGCTTTTTTTATGATAATGGGCTTGATAGAAAAAGGCCAATGATATATATTATGAAAGTAAAATGTTTCGCGACATATAAAAAAATATTTTACTTTTTGTTCTATCTAATGCCGGTATCAGGCACAAATGCGAAGCAGTACCCGGATATTCATGGAGAACTTTTAAACAATGCGTATTGACAGAATAGAACTCATCGGCTTCAAGTCTTTTTCAGAAAAGACCATATTTAATTTTCATCCGGGCGTGACCGCTATCGTCGGCCCTAACGGCTGCGGCAAGAGCAATATCGTGGATGCGTTTAAATGGGTGCTCGGAGAGCAGAGCGCAAAGAGCCTGAGGGGCGACAGCATGGAGGATGTGATCTTCAACGGTTCCGCCTCAAAAAAACCGAAGGGCATGGCAGAGGTCACACTCGTTATTTCAGGGATTAATTCCCATAGCGACAATGGAAATCCGGCTGAGACTTCGGATATAACAGTTACCCGCCGGCTTTTCAGGTCCGGCGAGAGTGAATATCTGATGAACAAGACCCATTGCAGGCTTAAGGACATTAAAAATGTCTTTCTTGACACAGGGCTTGAGCTGAAGACATATTCGATCCTGGAGCAGGGCCGGATGGATGCGATACTGAATTCAAAACCTCAGGACAGACGGTTTCTGATCGAAGAGGTCGCGGGCGTTATGAAGTATAATGTCCGAAAGGCAGAGGCCCTGCAGAAACTGGAATCCTCTCAAATGAATCTTCAGCGCCTGCAGGATATTGTCGCAGAGGTCAAAAGACAGATCAGCTCCATAGAGAGATATGCAAAACGCGCTGAAAAATATAAGCAGATCTTTGATGAGATCAAAGTTATTGAGATAAAGATAGCGGCGCGGGACGCGTCCCTGCTTGGCGCCGAGCTGAGAGATATCTCTGCGTCAGATAATTCCCTTAAGCTGAAGGAAACCGAACTCTCCGCCAATATACATTCTATGGACGGATTGATAGAGGAGAAAAAACTTTCATGTACTGATAACGAGAGATCTCTTCAGGAGCTCCAGAACAGACTTCATGCCTCTGAGAGAGAACTTATAGAAGAAGAAGGCAGGATATCGCTCTTTAAGAGCGATTGCGAAAACCTCAGGGGCAGACTGCAGAGACTGATCACCCGCGACAGCGAGCTTGGCGGAGAGAAGGAAAATATAAGTATCCAGATCGCGGATATTGAACAAAAAAATATAGAGATAGATCGTGAGCTCACCGAGACCGAAAACGCCTTTAATTCCAAAAATGAGGCCCTTTCCTCCATGGAAAGGGAGATCGCGGACCTGGAGTCTAAACTGGATTCCGGCCGCAAAAACATATTCAGCAAGGCTGATGAGCTCAGCTCGCTTAAAAATGAGATCAGCAGTCTTGTGATGATGATGGAAAATCTCGATAAGAGGGAAAAGAAAAATAATGATGATATAACCATCATCAGGAATGACATTTCCCTTCACAGCTCCCTGATAAAAGAGATGCAGGAAGAATACGGCAGGCTGGATGCAGGACTTAAGGACAAGTACAGGACAAGAGAAACCTGCTGGGATGACTTTAATGAGAAAAAAAATAAGAGGACTGAAAGAGAGGATGCCCTCTACAGGGACAGGGAGGAGTTTGCCGCGCTTGTGTCCCGTTCAGATTCCTTAAAGGAGATGGATGCCGCCAGAAGAAGCGCCGTCGCTGACAGGGTCAATATACACGGCCAGATATCTGATATTTTCGAGCCTGCTGCTGATTATGAGACTGCCATAGAGGCAGCTCTCGGAGATAAATTAAATGTGGCTGTTGTGGATGATCATGATGAAATCAAGAAGGCACTGACCTTTGTGAAAGAGAAAAACATTGAAAGGAGCGGATTTTTATCGGCAAAGATATCTGTGCTGTCCCAACCCGCATTTTCTGCCCCGGAGTTTTCAGAAAATATTATCGGGAAGGCCCTTGATTTCGTAAAGGTCAGGGAAGGTTTTGAAAATGTCGCCGCCTTGCTGCTGAATGATGTCATTATAGTTGATAATTTAAATACGGCATTTAATATCTGGGACAGCGCAAAGTCCGCGCCTCGTTCGGGCAGCCCTTTCTATTTTGTAACCCTTGAGGGAGAAGTCCTTGAGCCTTCAGGGATAGTATTCGGAGGAACGGAAAAAAATATCTTAAAAATAAAACGCGAGATAAGGGAGCTTGGAAAAGGCATAGAGTCCAAACGGGAGCAGATACTGATTGCGGAGGAAGAAGTTGCCGCTCTTAAAAATAACATTATCTTTATTGAGGAAGATCTTATAGCTATTAATAACGACATATCCGGAATGGAGAAGTCCCATCATGAATTTGCGCTGAAGCTCGCAAATCTTCAGGAAGAAGACGCCAGGCTGCAGAAAAAACTGGAATATATGTCTCTGGAACTGGAGCAGGACTCAAGGGAAAAGGCCGGGCTGCTGCAGACATTGAACGATAAGAACGAGATATGCGGCAACATGGAAAATGAAAAACGCTCTATTGAAGAAACATTGAGGGGCACTCAGGCTGAACTCTCAGACAAGAAAGCAATGCTTGAGACCTTGCGCTCTGAGCTTACAGAGATTATGGTGTCGCAGTCATCACAGAAGGCAAATAAAGATTATTATATCAAAGAAAGTGAAAGGCTTAACTCGTCGCTTCTGGATATAGACAAAAAAAGGGAAGAGATGTCAGCAGAGCGCCATGAAATAGAGACGAGTATCGAATATAAGGAAGCAGAGGTCAGGGAAAAAGAAGAGGCCCTCAAGTCAATTGTGATCATAACAAAACAACTTGAGGATGAGTCAATAAAAATGAATGATATACTCGAGGCAAAAACGGCTGAGCTCAATCTCATGGAAAAACAGCAAAAAGTAAATAGTGATGGCCTGACAAATGTGCGTAAAGAGCTCTCCCAGGTGGAAATAAGAATGACCGAGGTTTCCCTTAAGCTTGCGCACATGAAAGAAGACATTAAGAAATCCTATAATGTTGACCTTGACGCACAGGGAGAACAAATTGCCGGTGAGACTGTATCGCGGGAAGAAGAAGAGACACTTCCGGGCCTTAAAGAAAAACTTCAGGGCATTGGACCGGTCAATCTTGGGACGCTCGAGGAATTGGACGAACTTAAGACGCGATATGATTTTCTTGCAAAACAGCAGGGAGACCTTCTGCAGTCAATAACAAGCCTTCAGGAGACGATAACAAAAATAAACAGCACAACCAGGAAAAAATTGGCAGATGCCTTTGAAGCCCTGAATGAGAAGTTCAAGGAAGTCTTCGCAACACTTTTTGGCAAGGGAAGGGCAGAGCTTATACTTACCGAAGAAAATATCCTTAATGCAGGGATTGAAATAGTAGCTCAGCCTCCCGGGAAGAAGCTCCAGAACCTCATGCTCCTTTCAGGCGGTGAAAAGGCGCTGACCGCACTCTCTGTGTTATTTGCCGGCTTCATGATAAAACCGACTCCCTTATGCCTTCTTGACGAAGTCGATGCCCCTTTGGACGAATCAAATACTGAAAGATTTTCAGCCCTCCTGGGCGAGCTTGCAAAACACATCCAGTTCATTACGATTACCCACAACCGTAGAACTATGGAGGTCGCTGATTACATCTATGGAATTACCATGGAAGAACCCGGCACATCAAAGGTCGTTTCAATGCATATGGCGGAGATGAGGCAGTAGGAAAGGGTTCGAGAGGTCGAGGAGTCAAGGGTTCAAGCGAAATGCAAAATATTTTATTGCTTTATTCTTGATTCCTGCATAACCAATGGCCTATGTCATGACTGTCACTCCCGCTTGTCGGGAGTCCTTCTTAAAACAAGGAAAGATTCCGGACAAGCCGGAATGACAAAAAAAATCGCTAAATTTAGTTTATAACAATTAACGGATAACATATTCACTTGAACCCTTGAACCCTCAACCCCTTGAACCCTTTTTTTTATGAAAAACCTCAGAGACATTCTTCCAGGCAAAGTATCAACTGATGCAGAAGAACTTTTTTGCTATGGTTTCGACGCTTCTTCCATGGAAGGACCTGCATGTGCAGTAGTCAGACCTGAAAACTCGGATGACGTATCAAAGGCATCTGCGTTTGCCTTCGAGCACAACATCTCACTGATCCCGAGAGGCGCAGGCACGGGCATGACATCAGGTGCTGTGCCGGTCAAAGAATCCGTTATTCTTTCCCTTGAGTCCATGAACAGGATCGTGGAGATCGATGAAAAAAATCTTATTGCTGTCGTTGAGCCCGGAGTTGTTAATTCCCAGTTTCAAAAGGCCCTGGAGCAGCGCGGGCTCTTCTATCCGCCGGACCCTGCGAGCATGGACTTCTGCACTCTCGGCGGAAATGTGGCTGAAAATGCCGGCGGTCCAAGGGCAATAAAATATGGAGTAACAAAGGATTATGTGCTTGGACTTGAAGTTATACTTCCGGATGGAAAGGCCCTGATCACAGGCGTGAAAACACATAAGGGTGTAGTTGGTTACGATATAACGAAATTGATGGTCGGCTCTGAAGGGACGCTGGCAACCATAACAAAGATTTTTTTTAAAATCTTGCCGCTCCCTGAAGAGATAATGACCCTGTTGTGCATTTTCAATGATCTGGACATGGCAGCAGAGGCTGTCACGAAAATTACTGGATCGAAGATAATCCCCAGGACCCTTGAATTCATGGATCGTGAAACTATCCTGGCGGTTGAATCCTATAAATCAATTGGACTTCCAAAAGATGCTGCAGCCCTTTTGCTTATAGAAACGGATGGTCAGCCAAATTCTGTATCAAAAGATACAGAAAAGATAGGAGCCATCTGCACTTCCCTTGGCGCAAAGGTCAGTGTCGCAGATGATGTCTTTTCAAGGAAACGGCTTTGGGATGCCAGGAAAGCAATATCCCCGGCCCTTTATCGAATCAGCCCTTCAAAGATCAATGAAGATATTGTCGTGCCGCGAAGCAAAATCCCGGAGATGCTGGGCCTGCTGAGAAATATAGGGCAAAAATTTAATGTGAAAATAGTGAACTTCGGACATGCGGGCGACGGCAATATTCATGTAAATATTATGACTGACAAAAACAATGTGGAAGAATACCAGAGGGCAGAGAGCGCTGTAAAAGACATTTTTGAAGCGACCCTTAAACTCGGCGGCACTATTTCAGGAGAGCACGGCATCGGCCTGACAAAGGCGAAATATTTAAGTATGGAACTGTCGCCTCTGAGCATAAGCCTTATGAAAGATATAAAAAAGGTTTTTGATCCCAGAGGAATAATGAATCCGGGAAAGATATTTGTGTGAGCTGTATATAATAAAAAAATGGTTCATTCGTAAAGAAGTTGAAAAGAATAAAGCGGCATATAACGGGCAATAGAATGTGCAAGTGTTGTCATTCCGGCTTGTCCGGAATCTTTCCTCTAATAATCATACTGGTTGCAAGAAGATTCCGGATACCCAAACATCGGGCACAGGCAAGCCGGAATTACACTTTTGGGGAAGTACATATTCTATAGTTAAGAGCTTCTCTTTCAACTAAAATACGAAAGAGGTGGGGGGAAATTAAACTTCTCGTCTTTTTAGCAGTTATTCGTAATTGACAAGAGCAGGCAAATACTGTTACTATTTTCCAGTTGATATAAAAACACGCATTATTATCGTATTAAATCCGGTTTACAATTACAATACAGAGGAGAACCAATTATGAAGGTCATTTTAAAAGAAGAAGTCAAGAATCTCGGCAAGATCGGCAGCGTGGTCAATGTCGCTGACGGTTACGGAAGAAATTATCTCATACCAAGACATCTGGCTGATGA
>JACQXH010000140.1:0-4268 GCA_016208845.1 Nitrospirota bacterium
GCTCATAAAAGTTATCTTTTCTCTTACCTCCGGCAAGCACCTTTGCCCCCTTGTCAATTGCCTCATTTACCCATGCCTCAATGCGTGAAATATTTTCTTTGTCTATCATGGGCCCAATATTTGTCGAGTCTTTAAGCGGGTCTCCCATTTTTAATGCCCTCACCTGCTCAACAAAAAGTTCCAGAAATCTTTCATATATCTTCTCATGAATGTATATCCTCTGCACAGAGATACAAACCTGGCCTGCATATGAAAAAGCGCCGGTTACACATCTTGAGACAGCATACTCAAGGTCGCTTATTTCGTCAATAATAACTCCGGCATTGCCTCCGAGCTCAAGGATTACCTTTTTCTGATTCGCTTTTGACTTCAGGGCCCATCCTGCTGACGCGCTGCCCGTAAAACTGAAGACCTTTATCCTGTCATCGGTTATGATTCCTCCGGCAACCTCATTGCCGCATGGAAGCACACTCAGACCGCCTTCCGGCAGGCCTGAATCAATAATAATATCACCAAGCAGTAATGCCGTGACAGGTGTCTTTGAAGCAGGTTTGAGTATCATCGGATTACCTGATGCAATAGCAGGCGCAATTTTATGTGCCACAAGATTCAGCGGAAAATTAAAAGGCGTGATGCCGAACACAGGCCCGGCAGGAAATCTCCTTGTAATGCCCCATCTTTTTTCAGAGGCGATGTTTCTGTCCAAAGGAATAAATTCACCGCCAATTCGTGATGCTTCCTCAGAGGCTATCTTAAAAGTCAGAGCCGCCCTGTCTGCTTCAACCCTTGAATCTGCTATGGGCTTGCCGCATTCAAGAGTGATGACTCTTGCAAGTTCCTCCTTTTTATCTGTTATTTTATCTGAGACAGCCCTGAGTATGTCTGCCCTTTTATGAGACGGGATCGCTGCTATTTTTGACCTTGCCCTGTCAGCAATATCTGCAGCCTTTTCTGCCTCTTTCTTTGTTGCACGACAGACAGCTGCAATAACCTTTCCGTCAAAAGGATTGGACACGGCAAGCTCATCTGTCGTTTCAACGTGCCTGCCGCCTAATAGCAAAGGATATTTATCTTTCATTTTGACCTCCACAGGTTAAAATAAATTCATATAAAGAAAATAACATTTCCATCTGATTTGTCAAACCGGGGAAAACATTCAGCCACGGATGAACATAGAGTTTGTAAATTTTAATCAAAAGAATTCCCCGAAGCTCTGATTCGGGGTATCAATGGTTTCCGTTTTTTGGGAAGTTTCAAATTTGAAATTTACAAATTGCAATTTCCAATTTGCAATTTTTTAAATCTCTGTGTCCTCTGCGGTTATTTGTATTATTTTGGGTAATGTTAGGGGGGGCGAAGCGGCACACCCGGAGCGGGCTTTAATTTTTTTAAGGTCGTTACGACCTTATTCCGAGGGCCACTTCGACCAGGGAAGGAGACAAAAAACTATTTTAAGAATTTACCTGTAAAATATTGCATTGTCATTGACATAGGTTGTCAGATATGAGCCGTGAGGATGTTTGCCGGCATAAAGTCTTCCTTTCCCCGGCCATAATTCCCACGACTTATACTGATCTTCAGCTGTTATATATTTATAAACGGCCTGAGCATCAGCGCCGGGAAACGGCAAAATTGTCTCGGATGGCATCAATTCATGAATTGCATAGGCAGATGAAAGAAACAGTGATAAAGATATTGAGATAATTAATAATTTCCTCATATTGCGCCTCTCCGTTCAGATACAATGAACCTTAATAGCATAAGTCTACCCTGTGATTTAAAGCCCCGATATGATTTAAATCATACTTCCCAATACGGCATTTAGCCCTGCCGGCAGGCAGGCACGGAATTACGCGGATATAAATGGATTAAAAAATCAGACAATCAGAACACAGGGTATAAAGCGCAGATTAAAGACTAAAGATGAGCCCTTTAAACATTTGGATGGGTTCTGTGTTCAGGGTTCTTTTTTTTCTTCTAATGATCAGTGTTCATCTGTGTTAATCCGTGGCTAATTTTATTTGTTATTTTATCGGTGGTTAGCAGCCTGCCGATAGGCAGGTCCATCTGTGGCAAATTGCTTTTTATAAGATAAGTTGACATGAATCTGAAATAGCCTTAAATTATAATCAATTCATGGATATTAAAATAAAATTGCGCGAGGTCTCTTCCTTGCCCGGCATCTACATAATGAAAGATGCAAAAGATAGGGCCATCTACGTAGGCAAGGCCAAAAACCTTAAAAATCGTCTTCGTTCCTATTTTCAGTCATCCTCTTCCCTCGACGCGCGAAAATTAAAAATGGTCGGAGAGATCCGGGACTTTGATTATGTAGTTGCAAAGAATGAGCTTGAAGCCCTCGTACTTGAGGCAAATTTCATAAAAAGGATAAAGCCTAAATACAACATAATCCTGAGGGATGATAAAAGCTATCCGTATCTGAAATTGACTATAAGTGAAAAGTGGCCCAGACTTGAGGTGGCAAGAAAGATAATTAAAGATGGCTCGGTATATTTCGGACCTTATGTGCCTTCCGGAGTAATGTGGGAGACCCTGAAATTCATAAGGCGTTATTTTGAGCTGCGCACATGCGATTATAACATTGAAAAACCCATGAGGCCCTGCGTGCAATTTCAGATAGGCAGATGTCCTGCGCCTTGTTCAGAGACGCGGCGCACAAAAAAAGACCATGATAAATATATGGAAACAGTCAGTGAAATAAGGCTTTTTCTCGAGGGTGAAAAAAAAGAACTCCTGCAGGTCTTGCAGAAAAGCATGCAGACCCTGTCTGATGAGCTGAGATATGAAGAGGCTGCCGCTACACGTGACCGCTTAAACGCGATTAAAATGGCGTGGGAAACTCAAAGGGTAATATCGCCGGAACTGGGAGATATTGATTTCATAGGCTTGAGCAGGGATGAAAAGGAGGCCGCTATTTTTGTGCTGTTTGTCAGGAACGGCATGGTTATAGGCCAAAAAGGCTTCTCTTTCAAAAAACTTGAAGGCATCGGGGATAAGGAGCTCATCTCGTATTTTATGGAGCAGTTCTATTCAAAGGAAATGATAATACCCCCCCAAATAATTCAGCCATCAAAGGATAGTTTCAAGATCCAGAGACAGTGGCTGAGTGAAAAAAGAGGCGCACCTGTCGCAATATCTGCTCCAAAAAGAGATAAAGAATCAGAAGTCCTTAAGATGGCCATGGATAACGCATGTCATGTCTTAATCAAGAGTAGAAAAGCAAAGACTGAAGATGCCCTCGTATCATTAAAAAAACTCCTGAATCTAAAACATCTTCCGGAGAGGATAGCTGCAGTTGATGTATCAAACATCTCGGGTGCCGAGGCGGTCGGCGCAATTGTTCTATGGGAAGACGGTAATTTCCTGAAACATGAATACCGCCTTTTTAAGATAAAAAATGTTGAAGGAATCGATGATTTTGCTATGATAGAAGAGGTAATGGCAAGATATTTTAGAGGCCTTTCAGGGGAATGCGGGCAGACTCCCCGGCTTATTCTCATAGATGGGGGTAAAGGACAGCTTGCCTCTGCCTTAAGAGCAAAGGATTTTTTTGAATTGCCGGTGGACATAGCTGCCATAGCAAAAGAAAGATCCGGCACAGCCAGACCTGCGGAAGCGCAGTGTGACAGGATATTTTTACCGGGACAAAAAGATGCCATACCTCTGGAGCCTTTCATTGAATCGACACATCTGCTTCAGCGCATAAGGGACGAGGTGCACAGATTTGCGATAAATTACCATAAAAAGCTGAGGGCCAGAAGGCTCCTTGAATCCTGTCGAAGAAATAGGTTCATTAAAAGGTATTAACAAGAAAATTGCCGGACAGATAAAGTCTTCAATAAACTAATAGTTCTACAAGGAGATATGATGAATATTTTAATTTCAGGATCGATAGCATACGACAGGATCATGGATTTTCCTGGAAGGTTTTCTGACCACATCCTGCCGGATAAAATTCACATATTGAATGTTTGTTTCACTGTAAACGGAATGATCGAGAAGTACGGAGGCACTGCCGGAAACATCGCCTACTCGCTTAATCTTCTAAAAGAAAGCCCTGTTATTCTTGCAACCATAGGCAAGGACTATGAAAGATATTTTGAATGGTTAAAGAAAAATAATATCACGACAGAAGGCATCAAAATAATCAAGGAGGAATTTACTGCCGGCGCATATATCACATCAGACAAGGCGGACAACCAGATAACCGGATTCAATCCCGGCTCGATAAAACATAGATCTGAATA
>JACQXH010000140.1:4275-5237 GCA_016208845.1 Nitrospirota bacterium
CTTATCAGCAGAGGAGGAGCTGATATCCAGGTCCCGGCTGCAAAGGCAAACAATGTCCTGGACCCTACAGGCGCAGGGGATGCATATAGGGCAGGGCTTCTCAAAGGCATAGTTACCGGCAAAGATATCAAAACAGCAGCAAGGATGGGCGCTGTCGCAGCGGCATATGCAATAGAAAATTACGGGACTCAGGAGCATCATTTTACATACGGCGAGTTTACTGAAAGGTATAAAATTAATTTTGGAATACTGTGAATACTGATAGTAAAAGATTACCATCATGATCAATGAAGAGGCAATCAAAGCTTATATCAGGAAAGAATTCAAAGGCGTTACTAACGTCGAAATAAAAAAACTCGGCGAGGGAGTACAGGGCGCAGGATTTCTGATAGAAATAAAGACAAAAGAAGGCGATAAACATTATGTCGTCAAGGGTCTCTTCCCTGAAGGGCTGGAACACGACTACCCGTCAGACAGGGCAGGAGTATTTCTGCTCGACCTCGATGAATTCAAGAACCTGCCGAGGCATGTGAAGGCCATAGACGTGCTTGCCGAACTGCCTGACGGCTCGATCAAATCCATCGGCGGAGGCAGGGAATACTATCTTCTCATGGAAAGGGCTGAGGGAAGACATTACTTCGACGATCTGTCGGCATTCTCAAAGAAAGAAATGCTTGATGATACTGAGATTGAAAAGATTAAAGCCATGGCATCATATCTTGCAGACATACATTCAGTGAAAAAAGAATCAAAACAGCTATACTGGCGTAAGGTCAGGGACACGATAGGGCACGGTGAGTGTCTGATGGGTGTTTTTGACACCTATCCCGACGGGACAATTGAGTATAGCGAGATGTCGGATATTGAGAAAAAATGTGTGGACTGGAGGGCCAAGTTAAAACCTAAGTTCAAACGGCTGTGTCAGATACATGGTGATTTTCATCCGGGGAATATATGGTTTA
>JACQXH010000159.1 GCA_016208845.1 Nitrospirota bacterium
CGTCCCTGATAACTGCGAGATCGCCTTCCATGGTGCGAAGGTAGTCGGCCTGAATGATGTAATCAACTTGTTGCATGTGCATTAACCTGTGTGTGTCATTCCCGCGAAGGCGGGAATCCAGAAAATATAAGACTGGATTCCGCATCAAGTGCGGAATGACAGAAAGAAAAATCCTACGCCATCTTGATCAGTTCTTCTGCGATCTGCACAGCGTTTGTCGCGGCGCCTTTCCTGAGATTGTCTGCCGCAATCCAAATATTGATCCCGTTCTCAACAGTATCGTCCTTCCTGATTCTGCCGACATAGACCTCATCCCTTCCTGCGGCTATCGTAGGAAGAGGATAAATGTTTTTTTCAGGAGCATCAAAAACAATTATTCCGGGCGCAGTTGAAAGTAACGCCCTGACCTCATTCGGTGAGATATTCTTTTCGGTCTCGATATTGATAGACTCTGAATGTCCCCTGAACACAGGCACTCTCACCGTGGTGGCTGTTACCCGTATGGAATTGTCGCCCATGATCTTCTTTGTTTCATTGAACATCTTTATCTCTTCTTTCGTGTACCCGTCTTCCATGAATTTGTCTATGTGCGGAAGACAGTTGAAGGCGATCTGATGAGGGTAGACAGAGGCCTTTGCCTCTTTAAAATTCAGGATATCAGCAGTCTGATGGAGCAGTTCGTCCATAGCCTTTTTCCCGGTGCCTGAGACCGACTGGAAGGTCGTCACGACAACCCTCTTTATTTTCGCCGCATCGTGAATAGGCTTTAGCGCGACGACCATCTGAATAGTAGAACAATTAGGGTTCGCAATTATTCCTTTGTGCCATTTCAAATCGTGCGGGTTCACCTCAGGCACAACCAGAGGCACTGCCGGGTCCATCCTCCACGCGCTTGAATTGTCCACGACTACGCATCCCTCTTTTGCAGATATCGGGGCATAGTGCAGGCTCCTTTCAGCGCCTGCGGAGAATAAAGCAATATCAATTCCCTTAAAAACCTTTTCTGAAAGTATTTCAACGGCAACCGGCTTGTCATGAAAGTTCATGGTCTTGCCTTCCGAGCGCTCAGAAGCAAAAAGCCTGAGTTTCTCCACGGGGAAATTTCTCTCTTCCAGTACTGCGACCATCTCGTTTCCTACAGCTCCCGTCGCTCCAACAACTGCAACAACGTACTTACTCTTTTTCTTAAGCATGTTTAGTGTCCTTTCAATGATTGATAAATTCTAATAATCTATCACATTCTGCCATGAAAATACTATTCCTGAATGCCGTAGTACCAAGCTGTCATGCTGGCTTGTCCAGCATCTCGGAACGAGTCGTACCGACTTTTTTCAGAGGGCTTCCGAATCCCGAAGCATCGGGAGAATGACAGCAAAAGAAGCGGGAATGCCTCACTTGCATGAAGCAATATTGGGAAGGAAAGAAGAGAACAGGACATGGCCGGCATGAATCAGATAATGATCATCCGCAGGGACACGGGCGTTACGTGGATGCTGATGCCGGAGCAAAAGATGTATATGGAAACAAGAATAGGGGGGCCCAAGAGACGCGAGATAGCAGACCTCGATGATTACCAGGTCGAGCACACTGTTGTAGGTGACGAGGTTGTCAACGGGATAAATACAACAAAGAACAAGGTCATCGTAACGGGTCCGCAGGGCAACAAATTAGGCGGCTTCATGTGGGTGTCATGGCGGATTAGATATAAAGAAAATGATGAAAGGACTGCATTAAGTAACCGGTTTAGCACCGGTCATTTTATTCTGACAAAAACATTTAGCCACAGATGAACACAGTTTTTTCGGGGCTGGGGCTTGGGGGTTAGTTTTTTTACCAACCCCTGACAACCAACCTTATAAGAATTTATGCTTACCTAACTGCCGGGAGGCAGATCTGTGCTAATCTGTGTAAATCTGCGGCTCAATGCTTTTTATGGGTTTATTGAGCTGTCGGCGCGATCTTTATCTCCACTCTTCTGTTCATCATGCGCCCGGCCTCTGTATCGTTTGTCGCTATCGAGACTGACTCTCCGAAGCCTACTGTCTCAAGCCGCTCGGAAGCAACGCCCTTCTGAGTGAGAAGGTCTTTAACTGCCTGGGCGCGCCTGACGGATAAATCCATATTATATGTTTCAGACCCGGTGCTGTCTGTATGGCCTTCGACACGTGCTACAGTTTCAGGATACTGCTGCATTGCATTTGCGATCTTTTCGATTTCAGAGTAAAGGCCGGGCCGGACAACGGCAGAGTTGTAGTCAAATGTCACGTCGCCTTTAAGCGAAATCGCCAACAGGTTTCCCTCTCTGCGGATAGTGGCTGATTCTGAATTGGCCAGGGACTGACGGAGGTCCCTCTCCTGGTTATCCATCATCTTGCCGACTCCTGCGCCGGCAGCACCACCGACTGCTGCGCCGACCGCTGCGCCTATGAGAGATCCTTTTAAATCTTTTCCTATAATACCGCCAACAACAGCGCCTGCTAAAGCGCCGCCTCCTGCACCATAAGCAGCACCTTTCTGTGTTTTGGTCTCAAGGGCGCACGCCGGAAGCATAAGTGAAGAAATAAGCAGCAAGGCAAAAATCTTTTTCATGTCCTCTCCTTTCAAGATATTAAATTGTTTTATGTTATTTGAGCTTGTTAATTATTTTAATTCCGTTCAGGTGCCATATTTCAAATTATAATGCAAAATGATATCAGAGTCCAGGGATGATTTAATTCGGAAGATGCAATTCAAGAAACCACAGAGCGCACAGAGATAATTTTATTCCATCTTCAGGCCTTCCTGTGGATTCATACTTGTCGCCATAACGGCTTTCTTTACCCACAGAGTTCCCGGAAGAACCATTTTATCAAATATTAATTCCTGCAATTCCCAAAGGGTTCTCTGTGATCTCATAAGCTAAGTCGCTTATGTAATATGAATCTTTGTTGCACAAAGGAGTGCACAGAGAATGGCAATAAAAATAACCCTTCCCTTTTTTATTGTTAATATTTTTCTCTGAGTCCTCTGTGGTAAATGAACTGCCGTTTTCAGGATAATTATTCTGTGACGTGCTTTGCAACGAGGTCGCCCACCTGGGTTGTGGTAAGGCCCATCTGTCCTGCAGCGAGGCTTTTGATATGCTTTTCTGTAATTTTCATTACAGCCTTTTCTACGGCCTTTCCGGCGCTGTCTTCACCAAGGTGTTCGAGCATCATGCCTCCTGCGCAGATCGCGGCAAGGGGATTGATCATATTTTTGCCTTTGTACTTTGGGGCTGATCCTCCGATGGGCTCGAACATGGAAACACCCTGCGGATTTATATTCCCGCCTGCGGCAATGCCCATGCCTCCCTGTATCATTGCGCCCAGGTCAGTGATGATGTCGCCGAACATATTGTCTGTCACTATGACATCGAACCACTCCGGGTTCTTTACAAACCACATGGTTATAGCATCTACATGGGCATAATCAACCTTGATGTCAGGATATTCCTTTGCGACCTCATAAAAAGTTCTTTCCCAGAGATCAAATGCAAATGTAAGGACGTTTGTCTTTCCGCAGAGCGTGAGCTTGTTCATCTTGTTTCTCTTTCTGCAGCATTCAAACGCGTAACGAATGCAGCGCTCCACACCCTTTCTTGTATTGATCGACTCCTGCACTGCGACTTCGTCGGGCGTGCCTTTCTTAAGCACTCCGCCCGCGCCTGCATAAAGTCCTTCTGTGTTCTCTCTGACAACGACAAAATCGATGTGCTCAGGGGCTTTATCCTTCAAAGGGCAATCGACCCCTGGATAGAGTTTTACCGGCCGAAGATTTATATACTGGTCCAGTTCGAATCTCAGACGCAGGAGGATCCCTTTTTCAAGTATTCCTGGTTTTACATCAGGGTGTCCGATAGCGCCGAGATAGATGGCATCATATTTTTTAAGTTCATCGACAGAGCCGGCAGGAAGTGTTTCCCCTGTCTTTAAATATCTCTCACCGCCGAAATCAAAGTATGTCAGATCGAGCCTGAAACCTGCCTTGCCGGAAATCGCATTGAGCACCTTGATGCCTTCTGCAATGACCTCAGGCCCTGTGCCGTCACCGGGAATTACGGCAATGTTGTAAGTCTTAGACATTTTACCCCCTTAAAAAAGTTGTCAGTTGTCAGTCTTTTGTATTCTGTCTACTGACTACTGTCTACTGACTACTGTCTACTGACTACTGTCTACTGACTACTGTCTTATTGGCGGTCCCAACGGGATTCGAACCCGTGTTTTAGCCTTGAGAGGGCCACGTCCTGGGCCTCTAGACGATGGGACCAATAAACCCGTGAAGCGTAACGCGTAATCCGTGATCTGTACAAAATCAGCCGTGTTGTCTTTGCTCGTCACGCGTTACTTGTCACGCATTACGTTCTTTTTGGCTGGGGAGAGAGGATTCGAACCCCTGAAAGCAGATCCAGAATCTGCCGTGTTACCCCTACACCACTCCCCAATAACAAAATAGGATACACAACTATTCAGGATATAGTCAATTGCAGCCAGGAGATTAGTGAGGGATTAATTTTGTCTTCAATAAAGGTTATAATAAAAAAGTTATACCATGAAAAACAGTTTAAAATTTAAATTTATTATTAATGCCATTTTGGTGGTATTTGTGATTATGGCCTTTGCCACGTGGCGGGGCATGTTCGAGGCCGACCATATCATAAGCGCCCTCATCAGCTTTCTTTTTATTACTGTGATATTCTGGTTTGCGGTGACCGTGCTAATAGATAAGCCTATCAAAGATATAGTCAGGGCCATTGAACGTATTGAAGGAGGCGACCTGACAGTAAGAGTAAAGACTCAGCGCAGCGACGAGTTCGGGCAACTGGCAAAGAGCTTTAATCACATGGTAGTGTCACTTGATCTTGCAAAGAAAGAGATCGAGATGTGTCATTCTCTTCAGATGAAAAGGGCTGCGAAACTCGCCTCTCTTGGCGAGATGGCGTCCGGCATAGCGCATGAAATAAAAAATCCTTTGGCCGGGATCAGCAGCGCCATGCAGGTGCTCGTGTCCGGGCTTGATGCAAATGACCCGCAGGCAAAAATAATGCATGAGGTCTTAAATCAGGTGAAGCGCCTGGACCGCGCCGTTCGGGACCTCCTTGCATATGCAAGGCCTGTCCCGCCTAATTTAGCTGATCAGGGCGTAAATTCTGTTATTGAAAAGGCATTGTTCTTTATACAGCAGATAGCAGCCAAGGAGCGCACTCAGATAGAGACCCATTTTGAACAGGACCTGCCGGAGATCATGCTTGACTCTGATCAGATGCAGCAGGTCTTTTTGAATCTGTCGATAAACGCAATTCAGGCCATGGGTAACGGAGGCAAATTGGAGATATCCACGGCGCTTATCGTTGCGGATAGTCCGGAGATGCAATTGTTCGGCGTGTCAGACAGGGGGCTTAATTGGATAAAGATCAGCTTCAGGGACACCGGCTCCGGGATCAGCGCTGAGGATATGGAGAAGATATTTAATC
>JACQXH010000160.1 GCA_016208845.1 Nitrospirota bacterium
AACAGGGATGTTTTCCTGAATATGGCAAAGGAAAAGACTGGTCTCAACATAGAAATAATACCGGGAGATAAGGAAGCGGAGATAACTGCCGCAGGAATGCTTATCGGGTTTACCCCGCCTGGGTCCGCACTTATGATCGATATCGGCGGCGGAAGCACGGAAATGATATTCAGCAGAAGAAGAAAATCTGTACTTGTTCACAGTATCGATCTGGGAGTCTTATATCTTGCAGATAAATATATGAAGAAAGACCCTCCGCTTAAAAAAGATCTGGGGCAGATGGAACAGTTCATCGCTGAAAAGATTATGCCTGTCATTATACCTTTTAATAAGCTGTTTTCTGGAGATACGGTCTTAATAGGCACTGCCGGTACTGTTACCGCCCTGTCTGCGATGTCGCAGAACCTGATCAAATTTGAACATAGCAAAATCCATAACAGCAGGATATCATTTGAGCAGATAAGAAACATGTTTGCTATAATATCTGAGATACCGGCCAGGGAAAGAATAAAATATCACCCCTTTGATCCCCAAAGGCTTGACATAATAGTGCCAGGAACACTTATACTTCTTAAGCTGATGGAGACTTTTGGTTTTAAGGAGGTCACTGTAAGCAATTACGGCCTCAGAGAAGGTATTCTGATAGATCTATATGAAAAAATTAAAAGACAATAAAGCCCCAGGGGGAATGAAAAAAATAACCGGACGGCCAGCAAGCCTGAAACCTGTGCCATTTCGTTTCTGCGCAGGATGCGGGCACGGACTGCTGCATAAATTCATTGCTGAAACGATTGACGAGCTGGACATGAGAGAAAAAACTATCGGTTTTGCTCCTGTGGGCTGCGCCGTGTTTGCCTATGACTATTTTAATTTCGACATAATCGAAACCCCTCATGGAAGACCCCCTGCCGTGGCAACAGCGATCAAACGGCTCCTTCCCGACAGACTGGTCTTCACCTATCAGGGTGATGGTGATCTTGCGGCAATAGGAACTGCGGAAATAATTCACGCTGCAGCCCGTGGAGAGAACTTCAGCGTGATATTTGTAAATAATGCCACATACGGCATGACCGGCGGGCAGATGGCACCTACGACCCTCGTCGGACAAAAAACCACCACCTGCGCTCAAGGCAGGAATGATAAATCCGGGCACCCGCTCAGGATATCTGAAATGCTTTCAACAATTGAGGGGACCAGCTTCATCTGCAGAACATCTCTTGACTCAGCGAAAAATACAATAGCAGCAAAAAAGGCGATAAAAAAGGCCTTCCGTTACCAGCTTGACGGAAAGGGTTTCAGCCTTGTCGAGGTGCTTTCGCCCTGCCCTACTGACTGGTGGATGAGCCCGGAAGAGTCCCTCTCGTGGATGAAGGATAAGATGATGCCGGTTTTCCCTCTTGGCACATTTAAGGATAAATTTGCCTCGTCATATAAATAATCCTGTAAAAAGCAGTTAACCACAGACGCACAGAGACACAGATAACTAAATGAAAAACAGGAAATAAGAAATTGGAAGCAGAAAATATCTTGTCTTTTATTTTTCACTTCTCATGTTTTATTTTCCTCGGTGCCTTTGTGGCCCTGCCTGCCGGCAGGCAGGCCGTGGTTATTGAACTGCCGTTTTTATGTTAATGCAAAAAGAAATATTTCGCATTCTTGTTTCCTTCAGTAAAAGGATATTTCAACCTATTTTTAAGTCTTTAAAATATGTCCCGTAAAACCCCCGGTCCCTTGAAAGAAGCAGTTCAGAAAGGTGAAGCGCATGAGCACCTATAATAAAATCACCAAGGATATGCTGCCTGATTTTTATGGGAGAATCGCACTTATGACAGATGATGCCTGAGGCTGCTCCGCATTGTGGACATTGCAAAACCTGCATTTTATTCTTAGAGTAATTTTTCCACCGCGCTCCAGCCTTGTGCAGCGTTTCCAAAGTAGAATGCACAAGCCTGATCCCGGTGTCCGAAAGAAAATCTTTTAATTCTCTTTCGGCGGGAAATTGCGAGGCAAGTTCAGCATATACTATCTCGCAAACAATCAATTGCCCTTTCTGCACATATTCGTCAAGCAGTCCCTTAGACTTCTGGAAATGACTTTCATCAGGAATGAGTATATCAAGCAGGATATTGGTATCTACCGCAGTTATCATCTCCCTCTCAAAGCATCAACTACATCGTCTGTCTTACGTCTGTTATGGGTTTTAAGCCTGCCGACCCATTTGTCAAACGGAGATTTTTTTAAAGTCTTCCTGATATAAAAGACGCCGCCCTCACTCTCAAACCCGATATCCTCACCGGGGTGAACACCAAGCTTATCCCGAACCTCTTTGGGAATAGTTATCTGTCCTTTAGACGTAACCTTCGCCGTCAGCATAAATACCTCCTTGTAAGGATATAAATCCTTACTTTAATAGTAAGGATTTGGAAAAGTTTTGTCAATGAGAATTCTATTTGTCAAAGTAACCCTTCAGTGACACAGGCAATACTCAATTCCCCTCATTGAAAAAGACCAACAGTAGGTGCCTTAAGCAAGGAGGGGAATAACAGCCACCCATAACTGAATGGTCACTATTAAAAATCTTTTTAAATATTGTATCATTAAAACCGGATGAAGAACGGCACGATGGAAGTAATCATAGCAGGCTTTGGCGGGCAGGGCATTTTATTTACAGGCAGGCTGCTTGCGCAGGCCGCGATGCTCGAAGGAAAGCATGTCACATGGTTCCCTTCCTACGGGGCAGAAATAAGGGGCGGCACTGCCAACTGCTCAGTGATAATCTCGGATGAAATGATAGGTTCTCCGGTGGTCCGGCAGCCTGACGCGCTTGTCATAATGAATGAAGCCTCGATGAACAGGTTTGAACAACGCCTTAAGCCGGACGGGCTGCTCATAATGAATACATCTCTAATAATAAATCCTGTAAATCGAAAAGATGTTCAGGCAATCAAGATAAGGGCCACTGACATAGCTGAGGGGCTGGGCAGCAGCCAGTCTGCAAATATGGTGATGTTCGGAGCGCTTGTAGGAAAGACCGGCATCGTAAGTCAGGGCACTGTATTGAATGCATTAAGAGAAGTGATCCCGGGTCATAAAAAAAACATTATTAAACTTAACGAGCAGGCATTTAAAAAAGGAATTAAAGCAATTGCAAATTAAGAAAGCAGGAATCAAAGACGCCGCAGCCATACATTCACTCGTGAACAAGTTTGCGAAAAATGATGAGATGCTTCCGCGCTCGCTGAATGAAATTTATGAAAACATACGTGATTTCTATATTTGCAGGAATAACGGCAGGATCATAGGCACATCCGCCCTTCATATCCTATGGGAAAACCTAGCTGAGATACGCTCTACCGCTGTATCCAAAGAATACCAGAACAGGGGAATCGGCAAGAAACTGATAGAGCGTTGCCTGAAAGAAGCACGAACACTCGGCGTTAATAAAGTCTTTGCGCTCACTTACTACCCTGCTTTATTCAGGAAACTCGGGTTTGAAGAGATAGATAAAAACGCCCTTCCCCAGAAGATATGGGGCGACTGCCTCAAATGCCCGAAATTTCCGGAATGCAATGAAATAGCCGTTCTGAAAACACTTTCCTGATCAGCCGCAGACTTTAACATACCTGCCTGCCGGTAGGAAACCATTATTATAATAAATAAAGAGGTTAACCACAGATTAACCCGCCTATCCACCAAGGCGGACAAGCCGGACGGGCAGGCACGGATGAACACAGATTAAATAAATAAGAAATTATGAAGCTGGGAAGTTGAGAGGTTATGATTTCAAACTTCTTCTCTGTGTTTATCTGTGTTAATCCGTGGCTAAACTTGTTTTAATCTCTGTGCTTCTGCCGACAGGCAGGTCTTCTTCTGTGGCTGATTACTTTTTTTCCATCAGGCGACCATATCCACCTGCTGAATAGTGCCGCCTGTGCCGTCGTCATTAAGGTAGATGCCTGTCCTTGCGACCTGCCCGTTTAAATTGTTCCCGCTGTCTTTTATGTCAAATGCTGAATCAGCGCTCGCAAGATAGATGGCTCCGACTCCTTTTTCCTTCAAACTGTTCAGGATATCATTTCCCTCAGAGTCCTTTGTCCATATTTTGAGCTTCAAATAGACTTCATCATTTTCATCTATCCACTTGTTGCCGTCACCGTCATACGCTGACAGCTCCGCAAAACCGTTTCCGGTCTGAGGCCCGAACAGCTCACTCCCGTCATTTATGGCGCCGTCATTATTATAATCAAGGGCCAGCATGCCGCTGCCCTGTCCCACAAATGAAATATTCTCATTCTCTCCGTCAGAGTCAAGATCAAAAGCAAATTTAGTATCTGTCAATTCTGCTGCGCTGCCTCCGAAATTTACTACAAGCGGATCAACCTTTACTGCGTCGCCTGCCCTTAAGCTGATGTCAGTCTGCGACATATATTCATAGCTCATTTTCAACTTTAGAGAGAACTTGATCTCTGTGCCGTCTGCTTTTTTTATTACTCCCTGCGCCTTGAATGACATCTCAGCCTTCTCATAATATGACTCATGGCTGTTATATATAACGCCCCAGCCAACTCCCTGCGGCTGCTGTGATCTTCTCAATAAGCAGTTTGATCATCAGTAATCTGCCGTTCTTATCTCCGCCGATGCTGAGCTCATCTGACCTTGGGGTGTCATTACATGCAAGCGCTTTTGCATCATCAGTGAGTGTGACTCTATCATCCTGCGATGATAAATCATTCTGTGGCTGAGGGCCGTTATTGCCTATCCAGACCTTTAGATCTTCGCTTTTTTTATATTGCTGTACTGAAAGACTTGTTGCTGATAATGCAAGGTTTGAACTTTCTATCTTCATACTCACCCCCTGCCTATTTAATCGGCATTATGTGTAAAAACTTTAGCCAAGTTGTTAAGCAATGAACCACAGAGGCCTCAGAGAACTAAATGGGAAATAGGAAATAAGAAATTGGAAACAGAGAATCTCTTGTCTGTTATTTCTCATTTCTCACTTCTCATTTTTCATTTTATTCCGTGCCTCTGTGCGCTCTGTGGTTTTCTGATATGCCTCTTAAATATCAAAAAGACTTATACCTTGAACTGCCCTGCGATCCTGCGCAATTCAGTCGAGAGCCTCGCCAGGTCATTGGCCGAGGCAGCTATCTGCTCTGAACTTGAGGATGTCTCGTGTGAAACACGCGCTATTGTCTCTATATCACTGCTTATGGTCTCTGATGTCGTTGACATCTCCTCTGTTGCAGACGCTATCTGATGCACCATGGACTGCAGGCCCTCAACGCTCTGCACGATGGCATTGAACGCCTCGCCGGTCTTTGCAGAATACTCCACCCCTACCTCTACCTTCTTTGTAGCATCGTCCATTGATGCTACAGATCTGCCGACCTCATCCTGTATCGTTCCTATCATATGGCCGATCTCAGACGTTGCCTTGGCAGTCCTTTCTGCCAGCTTTCTCACTTCATCAGCAACAACAGCAAAACCACTGCCATGGTCCCCTGCCCTTGCCGCCTCTATGGCCGCGTTTAACGCGAGCAGGTTTGTCTGGTCTGCTATGTCCTTTATGACCCTTACTATATCCCCTATCTGTTGTGAACGTTTGCCGAGTGAAGCCACGAGACTCGATGACTCTCCGACTGTTACGGCTATGGCCTGAACCTCACCCACGGATTTCTGTACAATTTCCCTTCCGTCATTTGCAGTTTTTGTAGTATCAGAAACAGCAGACGCTATGTTGGCCGCATTCTTGGCTATATCAATGATGGTCTGCGACATCTCTGTTGAAGCTGTCGCGATCTGCGAGGACCTGCCGGACTGCTCTGACACGCCTCTGGACATCTGCTCTGAGCTTGAACTCAACTCCTGACTTCCTGAGGCCACAGAATCAGACGCAGTCTTTACATTGCCCAATATCTCTTTTATCTTGGCGAGCATAGCATTAAGAGAATCAGCCATATATCCAAACTCGTCCTTCTGATTCAGCTCAACTTGTCTGGTAAGGTCTCCCTCTGACATTGCATGGAGGACATCTATTGACTTGGAAAGAGACATTGTTATCGTGCGCGTCAGGAACATCCCTGTCAAAGTGATTAAGGCCAACATCACTGTGAATAACACGATAACGCCTGACCGCAAGGTCTTCATATTGCTTATGACATTGCCTATTTCATTCCCTGTCTCTTCATGCTGAGACGCTGTCAATGCCTTCATGTCGACCTGTATATTCTCTGAAACCGTGTCAAACTCTTTCATCATTTTATTGCCTTCTGCAGTGCCGTCTTTAACATAGGCATCCGCCATCTTCTTGCCGCCTTCATAAAATCTGTCGATATCCCCTCTCAACTTAGCCGTTAATTCAAGCCCTTTTGAATCATTTAATTTTTTATACAAAGCCTCAACGCGCTCAAGCCTGGCAAGGAAGGATTTATAATTTTCCTCTGCCCTGCTGAACCCGTCATTCAGGCCGTCGAGCCCCCTTGTGGCAGATATGTCAGTAAGCCATTGCTGGATCTGTATGACATTGACCTCCATTCTGGAGCCTTCCTCCAGAATGGGGACATGCGCGTCTTTTATTGCATTGGCCTCATCAGCAGCCCTGTTCGTGGACACAAAGGTCCAGATCATCATGACTCCCATCAATAACATGGGGACCGCAAAGCACATTATGATCTTGTTCCTGACTTTGATATCTTTCCATTTCATAAGTTTTTCTCCTTTTTTTTTGTACTCATGATTTGATTTTTTAATCATTATTAATTGCTTTATCACATTATTTATTCGGCTAAACCGGATAAAACTTTAGTCAGATCATCAGAGGTAAAGTTGTCATATAATCGCAATAAATTATGTCAAATACGAGGACATATGGGGTGTCAGGCAGAATCTGCGTTAACAGAAATAAAAAGATAGGTTAACCACAGATTAACACGGATGAACACAGATAAAATAAATAAGAAATTATGAAGTTGGGAGGTTGAGATGTTATGATTTTAAACTTCTTCTCATTATTCTTAACTTCATTCAGTTACCGTGTTAATCCGTGTTAATCTGTGGTTATTTTATTATTCTATCGTTGGCTAACTTCCTGCCGTTAGACAGATCCGTGTCTGTCCGTGCCTGCCCGTCCGGTAGGCGGGTTAATCCGTGGTTTTTTTTGAGATGAATTTTTGGATCAAACGAAGAATTGAATGGGTGATGCGGATTTAAGCCTGTTAACGAATTCCAGATAATTTCTTGGGGGCTCCGGGATCTCTACCCCCATGCCGTCATAAAAATCATCGGTCTTGACAACCCTGCTTACGCTTACCGGCACCTTCAGTATCTCATCTTCGAGCCGGATAAGGACATCAAAGCGAGACGCAATGGGAAAACATTTCTTTGTGCTGATGAACATGCCGCATTCTGAAACGTTCGTGACATTTCCTGCGTAGAACGTGTTACCGCAGAAATACCTGACCTCAACGCTTGCGGATATCCGTGTGAATGCCCTGTTTTCCATTTGCTGTATTAAGCTCCTTTTAAGTCGATGATTTAAACATTGATCTCATGCAAATAATATGCCATGAAATTGACATGGTTTTTCATAGGAGGATTCATAAAATAATCAATGTATTCATGTCATAATGACAATTAATTTTGTCATTATGACGAAAAAATGGTTTCAATAATCAAAAAATTATAACGTGGATATATGTGGCACAGAGGAAAATAATAAACGAAAAGTTATGAATGAGGAACAAAAGGCAATAGATTCTCTGCTTACAATTTCTTATTTTCTATTTCTCATTTTGTTCTCAATGACTCAGCAGAAAATATATTTCTACCGGTCAGATGGATGTTACAGCAGACCTGAGGTGCTGCACATATTGCAGATAATTTTTAGGTTGCTCTAAAAGCTGAACTCCCATGCCGTCATAATAACTGCCTGATTTCACCATCCGTGTAACCATCACTGGAACTTTTAAAACTCCTTCGCTTGAAGGTATGAGCAGTTCGAATTTAGAGTCAAAAGGGAAAGCCATTTGCGCATTAATAAAGAGGCCGTTCTCTGAAATGTTAACAACATTGCCTGTATAGAATGTATTGCCGCAGAAGAATTTCACCTCAATATTTGCGGGAATCCTTTCATGGGCTCTTCTATTCATGGTCCCCTATCTTTAAATTTATTTGTTTCTCTATCATTTTTACCACAATGATAAACGAATGTCAATCTAAAAATATGCGTATAGTATTCTGCATATCTTATCGGATAATTTCAGTAAAAACTTAAACCTGGTCAGGTTGTTTAGGTTATTAGACTGTAGTCTGTTAGGTAACAGGTTATTTAGATTATTAGTCTGCAGTCTGTTAGCTAAACGACTAAACACCTACAGACTATTAACCTCAGGA
>JACQXH010000161.1 GCA_016208845.1 Nitrospirota bacterium
ATCCTTACCGGAAACAGAGCCGGCAAGACGCACACCAATATTATACGTGTCGACAGGAAGCGAAGTTACGACAAAAAACAAGACAAGGGCCATCCAGATATAACCAATATAGGCGTATACTCTTGCAAGCCTGTGAGACCCCCTTGAGGAGTAGAGGTGAATAAAAAGAGGTGAGAGGGTCATGAAAAAGAAGAACACCCCCAAAAATATACCGCTGCCCGGATCCATAGAGAAAACAGACCAGATCTTTAAAAATAAATAACAATGAAATATGCCGTATGCAGTGAAAGCAGGTATAAATATGTTCATTTAAACAGCTGGTACACACACAAAATTATAGTCATAATCATAAGTGTCCTCAATTACGCTACTGAAGTTTACCGGACGCTTATGATTCATAATATACAATGAAACATCATGGCCTGTCCAAACCGCCTAATTCTTCCCGGGCCTCTTTATAAGGAACAGGAGTGGAAAAGTGCAGAGCATGAAAACACTGAGCAAATGAAAGGCATCATTGAAAGAAAGCATGGAGGCCTGTCTTAATAACTGTCCGTAGATCGTGCTTAACCCGCCATGCTGAGCGATCGAGGCATCCACCCCTTTGTATTGCAAAATCTGAGAAGCCTGTGATGAGGCAATTTGATAGCTTCTGTCAAACGGTGTAAGATGTTCGACAAGATGTGTTTGGTGAAACTGCGCGCGCCTCGCGATCATGGTCGTAATAAATGCTACCCCGAAACTCCCCCCGAGGTTCCTGAGGAGATTGTATACGCCCGTGGCATTGCTCATTTCTTCCTTTCTGATTCCCGACATGGTCATGGTCGTAAGGGGTATGAAAATAAATCCCATGCCCACGCCAAGGACCAGCCTCGGCCATATAATAGTATTGAAATCAGCGGCAAGACTGAACTGTGACATCAGATAAGTAGAGTATGCGGAAACAATTATCCCGAACCCCAGCAAACCCTTGGGATTTGTCTTTGTTATAAGTCTTCCTGCTATCGGCATTGCAATAAGTGTTGCTACTCCTCCCGGCCCGAGCACCACTCCTGCAAGTGTCGAGGTATAGCCCATAAGCGTCTGAAGATATATCGGCAGAAGGACAATACTGCCGAACAGATTGAAAAATGCAAAGAACATGATGACATTGCCTGTGCTGAAAGTAATGTTCTTGAACGTTTTGAGATTTACTATGGGGTGCTCTGCGAACAATTCATTTATCACAAACAGTATCATGGAGGTCACTGAAATTATCGTGAGCCATGTTATAAGATCCGAGGAGAACCAATCCACCCTTTCTCCCTTATCCAGCACTATCTGCAGGCACCCAAGGCTCACTGCAAGAAATACAAGTCCCCAGTAATCGATCTTCATCTTCATCCCTTTCATATACGGAGGGTCACCGATAAAAAACATCACAAGCAGGATGGAAATGATGCCTATCGGGCTATTTATGAATCAGATCCAGTGCCAGGACCAGTTGTCCGTGAGCCAGCCTCCCAGCAGGGGCCCGATTATGGGACCGAACATTATACCTACGCCGAATATTGCCATTGCCATGCCATGCTGTTTTTGCGGGAATGTCTCAAAAAGGACTGACTGGGAGATCGGCTGGAGCGCGCCGCCTCCAATGCCCTGAAGGACCCTGAAAAAAACAAGGCTCTGCAGAGACCAGGCCAGACCGCATAATAGGGAGCTTATTGTGAACAGTGAAATTGAAAAAATAAGATAGCGCTTTCTTCCAAAATACCTGCTCAGCCATCCTGTCATGGGGATTATGATCGCATTGGATACGAGATATGATGTTATAGTCCATGTAGATTCATCAATACCGGCTGACAGGCTCCCGCGGATGTGATCAAGGGACACATTGACCACAGATGTGTCAATTATCTCTATCAGCGTGGGGAGCATTACTGTCAATGCTACAAGCCATTTGTTCATAAATGTTCTTTAAAGTTTATCATTTTTAAGCAGAATGTGTCGTTACATGGATGTGCTGCTTACGTAAATATCGCCAATGGGAATACGCTAATAAGTAAAGCCTCACAAGTCGGGGCTCCCTCTGCAAACAAGGAAAGATTCCGGACCCTCCAAAAAGACGGCGGGCTGGCAGGCCGGAATGACAAAAAAAGAATCGCTCAATTTAGTTCTGAATAAAATATAATATATCTTGAGGATCTCATGAGATTAAAAGTTCGGGTCACAGGGCTTGTTCAGGGGGTCGGCTTCAGGCCGTTTGTTCACAGGCTTGCTCTTGGGGCAGGGCTTAAGGGTTATGTGTTCAATGACATGTCAGGCGTCACAGTGGAGGTCGAAGGTGAAAAAGGACAATTAGATGAGTTTCTCATAAAAATAGACAGGGAAAAACCATCTGTTGCAAGGATCTACAGCCTCCAGCATGCCTTTATGGAAGATGCCGGCTTTAAAGATTTCGAGATCAGGGAGAGTGAGGAACGAGGCGACAAGCGGGCGTCTGTTCTCCCTGACATAGCTGTCTGCGATGATTGTCTTAATGATGTTATAAACCCGAAGGACAGAAGGTTTATCTATCCGTTTACAAACTGCACGAACTGCGGGCCGAGATTCACGATCATTCAGTCACTGCCGTATGACAGGAAAAATACCTCCATGAAGGCCTTTCAGATGTGTCCTGATTGTGAGAACGAGTACAACCTCCCTGATGACAGGAGGTTCCATGCACAGCCTGACGCATGCAGAAAGTGCGGCCCCTGGCTGAGCCTCTATGATAACGATGCCAAATTATTATGCGA
>JACQXH010000177.1 GCA_016208845.1 Nitrospirota bacterium
CAGGATTGAATTCCCTTGACATCAGGTTCTCGATGCTTCCTTTCTGGCATGACATAGATACGATCAGTGACCTTAAGCTTCTTGAAAATCACCTCCAGTATCTTACAAAAAAGAAATTAAAGGACAGAAAACGGTAAGCATTGATGCAATAAGCCCTGTATCGTCCGGCAACTTCCGCATTTTTATTACTTATATCTGAATTTCTAATTCAAATATGAATTGACAGGGTTATCCAAAAAGATTATTCTATAGACGTTTTATTGAACGCTGAGCCATCCCCGTCAGAAATGATTTTCTAATGGGTAAATCTTGGGATCATTCTTAATTTTAAGAATAGGTAAACTTTTAAATGCTTCTTTATCTGTTTTTAGCGATTTATTTTTTTGTTCTTATAACGGTTTTTCTATATGCCTCCCACAGGTACTACATGATCTACCTGTATTATAAATATAAGAAGAATAAGCCGGTCCCCGCGGGAAAATTAGATGCCCTGCCGAGGGTAACCATACAGCTTCCTGTTTATAATGAATTGTATGTCATTAAACGGCTTATCTCAGCTGCATGCAATATCGATTATCCCAGGGAGCTGTTAGATATCCAGGTGCTTGACGATTCTACCGATGAAACAGCCCTGATTGCCCGGGAATGCGTCATTGATTTCAGAAAACAGGGATTTGACATATATTATATCCACCGTGATAACAGGGCCGGCTTCAAGGCGGGTGCTCTGGCCAACGGCATGAATACTGCGAAGGGTGAATATATCGCGGTCTTTGATGCGGATTTTGTCCCGCAAAAAGACATGCTGCAGAAAACAATACATTTCTTCTCTGACAGGTCCACGGGAATGGTCCAGACGCGATGGAGCTTCCTGAACAGCAAATATTCTCTGCTGACAAGAATACAGGCTATAATGCTTGACGGTCATTTTGTAATAGAACATGCCGCAAGGAACTGGTCAGGCCGGTTTTTTAATTTTAATGGTACAGCCGGCATATGGAGGAGAGAGGCCATAGAAACAGCCGGGGGGTGGCAGCACGATACGCTGACCGAAGACCTGGACCTGAGCTACAGGGCGCAATTGAAAGGATGGAAATTCATCTTTTTAACAGAAGAGACATCCCCTTCGGAGATCCCTGTTGACATCAATGCCTTTAAAACACAGCAGCACAGGTGGGCCAAGGGTTCTCTGCAGACGGCAAGGAAACTGCTTCCGGGTATAATTAAGAGCGATCTTCCCCTGAAGGTAAAGGTCGAGGCTTTTTTTCACCTGACAAACAATGTTTCATATTTGCTCATGCTGATGCTTTCGGTCCTCATGTACCCGTCCATGGTCGCGAGGATCAACATAGGATGGTTCCAGATGTTAGTGACAGACGTGCCTTTTCTCCTTGTGGCAACAATGGGCATCTCATTTTTTTATACCTGCTCCCAGAGAGAGGCGTACCGGGACTGGAAATCAAGGCTGAAATATCTGCCGATGCTGATGTCTTTCGGCATAGGATTGTCAGTTAATAATTAAAAGGCGGTATTGGAGGCCCTTTTTAACCGTAACACAGAGTTCAAGCGAACACCTAAATTCAATATAGAGGCCAATAAGGACAAGTGGGCGGACAAGAAATACAGGGGTGAAAAGAACTTCCTGCCCGTCATAGAGCTTCTTCTTGGTATTTACTTTACATTTAATATTTATTTCGCCTATTCGAACAGGATCTATTTTTCCATTCCTTTTTTGATGATATTCCAGGTCGGTTTCTTTTACATTGCATTTTTATCACTGCTGCAGTCCCTGATGGCGCGCGTTACAGCCCTTATGCGGTTTTCTTTAAGGACTGAAAAGGAAGGAAACGACATAGTTGCGGCCTGATAAATTAAGTATTGACATCGCAGTCTGTTTTATATAGCATAGAAAGTGCTAAATTTATAAATCCATTGTAAAAGGGAGGTAAGTTTTATTATGAAGAAGGCATTATTAACTCTATTCTTAGTTTTAGCGGCAATTTATTTTATGTCAGGCACTGTGTTTGCGGCATGGACCCAGGCCAAGGGACACGCTTATAATCAGCTTACTTACAGCTATTATGTTACTTCAGAGAAATTTACTACCCTTAAATACAGCCCTTCGGACGGCGGTAACAGCGGAACTGTCGTGAGCACAGGCGGCGAAATAGAGAAAGTTAAGACAGCCAAATTCTCATCTGAGGGCTTTACATATTACGGAGAGTATGGAATAATCGATTCCCTTACGGTCTTCACTGCAATCCCCGTATGGAAATGGGTCAACTCTGACGACACCATAAGATATGGAGGGGAAAGAGGCCCGGGCGGTGTGGGCGATATAGACTTGGGGTTGAGACATAATCTTACGCAGGATCTTTTCGGCACAGGCATTGTGACGTCTCTCCAGGGAGCTGTTAAGATCCCGTCAGCATATGAATACAAAGACCCCCTCGATTTTTTAAGCCTTGGGGACGGCCAATATGATGCAACATTTTTGCTTCAGTTCGGAAGGGGTATTGGCAAGGGCTGGATGATTCTTCAGGGCGGCTATAAATTCAGATTCGAAAACGACAGGTTTGGCCCTATAAGCTTTAAGCCTTCAGACCAGGTACTGGTTTCCTGGACAGGGGCCTATGGTCCTATTCCTCTGATCGAAATAAGGGGTTCAGTGAACTGGGCCAAATCAGTAGGTGATGCATATGTTTCAGAAGGACTTGTCAAAGAATGGGGCGCTGCAGGAAATGATGCGGCAAAATACCAGGATAATGTGCTCATAAGGGATACATTGGGTCTTGAACCTGATTCCTTGACTGTCGGTCTGGACCTCGCTTTCAATATAAAACCCAAATGGCAAACCGTTGTTTCATATAGTACTGATATAGCCGGGTTTAGTGTGTTCAAGTCAAAGGACTGGTCCCTGGGTGAGACCTACAGTATTGCGCTTGTTTATATGTATTAGACATAGTCTTATTTGCTATAACATATTAAAAACAGACAATAAAGGCTCTTGCAAGAGTTCTGAAAGATGCGATCCTGTCATTCTGGGCCTGTCGGGAATGACAGAGAATCAAACGATTATATTACCCTTCGACAGGCTCAGGATGACAGTTGATCGAAGGGCTCAGGGTGAAAAATTGAGACTTCTCAACAGAGTTTTCATCCTGATCATGCCTGTGGATATTGGCGTTTAAAAGAAATATAAAAAAAATCTTTATTTTATTACTTGCCGGTTTGCTGGTAATAATTTCCTCGCTATTTATTTTTGAAAACAGACAGGTCCTGACCGCTGTTTTTTATCAGACAGTCAAGCAGCAGGATAAAGCCATTCAAGCCTTTACTAAGGCTATTGCATCAAATCCGAACAACGCCTACGCCTATTATCAATTAGGGCTGATGTACAAAGAAAAAAAAGATTATGATAAGGCGCAAGGTATATATCAGAAATTACTGGAGCTGTTCCCCCGCCATCCATATGCCAACTATGATCTGGGCTATGTTTATAAAGAAAAAAGACTGTATGACAAGGCCCTGGCTCAGTATGAACGGGCTTTGGAGATCAACCCTGAAAATGTTTATGCCCTTTTCGACACCGGCCTGATCTATAAAGAAACCGGCAGATATGAAGATGCCCTCTCAAATTACAACAAGGTCCTTGCCATAGAACCGTCTAATCCTTATGCCCTTTGGGATGCTGGCGTGGTTTATGAAAAAATAGGCATGAAAGACAAGGCTGCAGAGCAATTCAGGCATTACCATAAAATGACCGATTGCAGTTTCAGGCGAGCCTGGAACTGCCTTAAATAGTTGAGAGCTATATCATATATCATAATAAATGTCCTTCTGTTTTCCGCCTGGCATATCTTTCTATATGCTAAAAGAGATGTTCTGTCATTTATAGACCGGCTCACAGCCTCCTTTATACTCGGCCTATCCCAGATAATATTAACAGAGCTTTTACTCGGGGTATTGTTCAGGCGCCTTTTTGCGGCCGAACTTTATTTGCTCAATATCTCTGTCTCATCAATTGTCTTTACCATTTCATTAATTTCTGCGCGGAAACCAGGCTGTAATAAATTCATAAGCGGCATCTTTGGCGAGCTTAAAAATAAGATGTCAAGGTTTTTCATCATTATTTCAAAAGACAGGGCGCTGATGTGCCTTTATGCACTTTTCTTCATCGCGATCTGCTGGATGCTTTTTATCGGCTATCTTTTCCCCTCTTACACATGGGATGCCCTTTGGTATCACCTTCCAATAGTGGGATACATAATGCAGAGCGGGGTCATACAGGAAAATCACACCCCTTTTTTTATTGATATGTTCATCAATATATTCCCCAAGAATATCGAACTTTTTTTTCTATGGAATACCATTTTCCTTAAAAGCGGCATTATATCTGACCTGAGCCAGGTTTTTTTTGCGGTAGCTGCGGTCCTCGCTATCTACAGCATGGCAATTAAGCTTGGGCTCAAGGAAATACATGCGTCTTATGCCGCGCTGTTGTTTTTTTTCACTCCTGTAGTGATACTGCAATCCACGACAAACTATGTGGATCTTGCGGTATCGGCGCTGTTCCTTATCGCCTTGAATTTCTTAATGTGCGGGACAGGGCGCCTTTCTGTATACCCTGTCTTTCTCGCAGGACTCTCCGGCGGCATTCTTCTTGGTTCAAAAGGCTCAGGCCCGATCTTTATTGCAGTCATCTCGGCGATGGCTGTGATCCTGCTTCTGGCAGGGCGCAGGGGTCCGTTAAAAAAGAAGACCGGATATCCGGTGATGCTGTTAAGCTTTATCCTGCCGGTTCTTTTAATGGGCGGGTACTGGTATATAAAGAACTGGGTCTTGTACGGTAATCCTGTTTACCCCATGGAAGTATCTTTTCTTGATATCAAATTATTTGAAGGGACATATGACGGAATAATAGACCCGCTGCCGGATGTATTGGATCGGCTGTCCCCGATGATAAGGCCGTTTTATGTATGGCTGGAAAGGGTGGAGTACTATCTCTACGATTCGAGATTGAGCGGTTTCGGGCCGCTCTGGTTTATTCTGATATTGCCAAGCATGATAGCAGCAATACTATATGCCGTAAAAGAGAGAAGGCAGTATTTTTTGATAACAGGCGCAGTACTGTTCATCACATTCATCATTTACCCCAGGAACTGGTATCCCCGGTATGTTATTTTTATTCTTGCCTATGGCACATTGTCTTTCGGCATGACGCTGAGCTATTTTGAGGAAAGACAAAAAGGCATAAAACTTATAGCCTTATTGCTGGTCATATATACTTTTTTTACTGCAAATTCACCGTGTATCATGCCGTCGAAGATCAGGGAATTTGCATCTCTGCCGGTCAAAGAGCGCGGCCTTGCGCGTCTTGCTCCGTTTAATATTGACCTGCAGGCCCGTCAGGAATACGGGCTCTGGATATGGATAGAGAACAATATGTCAGAAGGGCATGTTCTGGCATACACCTTTGAGCCTCTGTTTCTTGCACCCTTATGGGGCCAGGGTTTTTCCAGCAGGATAGTATTTGCAGGATCGGATAATTACAGGGCATGGATAAATAACCTCAGGGAAAATAAAGTTACACATATTTTAATCAGGCAAAACTCACGGGAAGACAAGTGGATGGAAGGCATATCAAAAAGGCCTGGATGGCTGGATGTAGCAGAACAGTTTAAGGTAGTATATTCTGATATTAATTATAAAGTGTTGAGGTTTTATTAAATCAAATAATGGGATTAACCACAGAGGACACAGAGAAAGACAATAATAATAAAAGAAGGAAAATTAGTTTTTATTGCTTTTCTCTGTGCTCTGTGGTTTCTTGAGATGCTTTCCCCTGATTAACAGATGGAAAAACACGGCAAAGACATAATGTTCATTGTTTTTATATTGGTGGTCGTGATCATGGCCATTATTTATTTTACCGTGCCGGAGCGAAGTCTTTTTCTGCAAAATCAGATCAAATGGTGGAGCGAGCTGTGGGACATTTTGGTTAAATAGCAGAATGAAAGCCCGCTCCTTTGCAATAGCCCGAATAATATGGTGTCCGCAGACCCGCCTGCCGGGAAGCCATCTTTTTTTTATAGGAAAGATTCCCGGCAAGCGGGAATGACGAAGAAGCGGATATTCTTTATGCGTGAGTCAATAAATTGCTTTTCTCTGTGTACTCTGTGGTTTAAAGGTATTTTCTGATGAAGATCCTGATCATAAAGCCGAGCTCTCTTGGGGATGTCATACATGCCTTGCCTTTTTTAAAGGCGGTGAAAGACACTTTCAGGAATGCCCGCGTAGACTGGGTGATCGGCAGAGACCTCAAGGGGATCCTTGAAGGTAATCCGTTGATAGAGAGGCTTATTGTTTTTGACAAGGACTCATGGAAAGATCCCGGGAACTTTTCCGGAACCATCAGAGAAGTTTTTTCCCTTAAAAAAGCCCTTAAGACGGCCCATTATGATATGGTCGTGGACCTGCAGGGTCTCCTGCGAAGCGGCCTCATGACATTTTTTACTCACGCGCCCCTGAAGATCGGTTTTCAAAATGCACGGGAAGGCAGCTGGCTGTTTTATAACAGGAAGATCTCATCTGCCGGAGCTGTTCATGCAGTAGATAAAATCCTTGAAATTGCTAAATCCATCGGGGCTAAAACCAGTGACGTCGGGTTCCCTCTTTATATCGATAATGCCGACAGGGAGAGAGTCAGGGATTTAACCGGCAACTTAAGGGAATATGTTGTCATAGTTCCCTCTGCAAGATGGGAAACAAAAAAGTGGCCTGCGGAAAATTTCGGCATGCTTATATCAAGACTCACGATGCCGTGCGTCTTAACCGGCGGCGACAGCGATTTACCGGTCATACAGCAGGTGATGGGCTGTTCCGGGGGCAGGGGGATCAATCTCTGCGGCAAGACAGATCTGAGAGAACTCTTGGCATTGATCGCAGGTGCCCGGGCCGTAGTTAGCAATGACTCAGGCCCCATGCATATCGGAGCAGCCCTTGATGTGCCTGTTGTCGCGCTTTTTGGGCCCACTGATCCTGAACGTACCGGCCCTTATGGCTGGTCCGGAGGCCGTTCGGGTATGATAAATAAAAAACTTAAAGTGCTGAGAAGCCCCATGCCCTGCAGCCCGTGTTTCAAGAGAAGATGCAGAGACCCTTTATGCATGAGCGGAATAAGCGTTGAGAAGGTTCTTGATGAGTTAAAGGAGTTTTTATGAAAAAAACGGAGATCAAAACTCTCGCCACAGGCGAGTCGCCGAGGCGACAAAAATCAAAATTATGGAAGGTCTTATTCTTCATAATATTACTAATAAAATCGGAAATAAAGCGGCATCTCAGCTTAGTTTGTCATTCCGGCTTGTCCGGAATCTTTCTTTGTTTTCAGAAGGATTCCCGGCGTGCGGAGCCTGTCAGGACTTGTTCGGGACTTGCGGTAATGACAATTTGTGGGGCTTTACTTATGATTTCCTTAGTAAGTTTAAGCTGGCCGGCTCTTATTTATGCTGAACCCAAGGTGCCGGAGAAGTTAAACTATTATCTTTTCTGGTCAGGGATAAGGGCAGGCAGCGCTGCGCTGGAGACAGAAAATACCGGCCAAGGCCTTACTATTACCTCTTCCGCAAGGTCTGCTGATTTCATTTCTTTGTTCTACAAGGTAGAAGATATGGTTCAAAGCACGCTTTATCCGGATGGCCACCCGTCAAAATATACCATTAAATTGCGTGAAGGAAGATACAGACGTGACAAATCAGTAGGATTTGAAATTAAGCAGGATGATAACACTCAGAAGATCACTTACAAAAATAACCGGGACAACGAGACAGTTGAATTCAATACAGGAAAAATATATTTTGACTCGCTGTCGGCATTTTATGAGATAAGAAAACGCGAGCTTGCTGTCGGCCGGACCGAATATATCGATGTATTTGATGACAAGAAATTCTGGACCGTGGAGGTCCGGGTATTGAGGAAGGAAAAAGTGAGAACGCCGGCCGGCGAGTTCAATACGATAGTCATTCAGCCTATTTTAAAATCAGAAGGGATCTTCATAAAAAAAGGGGATTTATTTATCTGGCTTACAGACGATGATAGAAAGGTCCCGGTACTATTAAGAAGCGCAGTCAAGGTCGGCAGTTTTACTGCAAAGCTTGCGGAAGGAACATACTGAAAAAAATTAAAATTCAAAAATAAAAATGAAAAATTATGGATTAAAAAATCAAATTAAATTATTCCTTAATTTTTAACTTTGAGTTTTGATCTTTGAATTTACCATGCTTTCCATAGCCATCATCACACATAACGAAGAAGGCAACATCAGAGATGCCCTTGAGAGCGTCAGGTGGGCGGAAGAGATAGTTGTTATTGACGCAAACAGCTCTGACAGGACACAGGATATCTGCCGGGAATATACTGATAAGGTTTATTCTTTTGAGTGGGCAGGTTTTTCAGCGCAGAAGAACAAGGCCGTCTCGCTTACTACTCAGCCGTGGGTCTTTGTCCTTGATGCTGATGAGCGGTTCACGGACGCTTTAAAGGAAGAGGTCACGGGACTGCTTGGCGGCAATCCTTCAATGGAGGGTTACTATGTCTCAAGGAAGAATTATTTTGCCAAAAAATGGATAAGGCACGGCGGCTGGTGGCCTGATCATACATTGAGGCTTTTCAGGCGTGAAAAGGGGGTTTTTGAATCCCGGGAGGTGCATGAATCCGTAAAGGTCAATGGTGAAACGGGCTATTTAAAGAATCCGATCGAACATTACACGTACAAAGATATTGATGACTTTTTAAAACGGATGCAGGATTATTCCACCCTTTCTGCAAAAGAACTGTATAAAAAAGGGCGAAGGGCCAATATCCTCGATATTGTTGTCAGGCCCGTTGCCACATTTATCAGGATGTATTTTTTGCAGTTAGGCATGCTTGATGGTTTTTATGGCATAATATTAGCCTGTTTATATTCGGTTTATACGTTTAAGAAATACTCTAAGTTGAAGAAAATGTGGAAACAAGAAAATGTTTAATGTCAAAATTCAGATGACCATAAGAAAAATCAAAAATTAAATATCAAAAATCAAAATTGTGGAAGAAAAAATGTAATTAAAATAAAACCTTCCTTAATTTTACATTTTGATATTTGAATTTTAAATTTTATTTGGAGGTAGAATGCACATTTCTGTAATAGGAACAGGTTATGTAGGGCTGGTCACCGGCGTATGCTTTGCAGAGTTTGGGATCAACGTCACCTGTGTCGACAAGGATGAAAAAAAGATAAGTTCATTGAGAAAAGGCATGGTTCCTTTTTATGAGCCCGGCACAGAAGAACTGCTGCAGAGGAATCTGAAGGCCGGCCGCATTAACTTTACATCTAACATCGCCGATGCAGTTGATGCCTCTCTGGCGATATTCATCGCAGTAGGTACCCCGCCGCGGGGCGACGGTTCGGCAGACATGAGGCAGGTCGAGGAGGTCGCAAAAGAGATAGCAAGATACATCAAGAGCTATAAGGTCATCATAACAAAGAGCACGGTCCCGGTCGGCACCGGAGACAAGATCAGGCAGATCATCTCAAAGAATTTGAAGGAAAATGTTGATTTTGACATTGTCTCAAACCCCGAATTCCTGAGGGAAGGGGCCGGGATAGAAGATTTTTTAAGGCCCAACAGGGTAGTCATCGGTGCCTCGAGCGCCCAGGCGGCCGCCATAATGAAAGACCTTTACAGGCCGCTATATCTTATCGAGACGCCCTTCATCATTACAGATGTTAAGACCGCTGAGCTCATAAAATACGCTTCGAACGCCTTTCTTGCCACAAAGATATCATTCATTAACGAGATCGCAAATCTGTGCGAGACCATTGGCGCAGACGTGCAGGTCGTTGCCAAGGCAATGGGCCTGGACCGCAGGATAGGCCCCAAATTCCTTCATGCAGGCCCTGGTTACGGAGGTTCCTGTTTTCCAAAGGACACACTGGCCATTCTCCAGATAGCAAAGTCCAATCACGTAGATCTCGGGGTCATAGAGGCGGCCATTGATGCAAACGAGAATCAGAAAAAAAGGGCTGCGATGAAGATAAAGAACTCTATGGGGAACCTCAAAAATAAAACCATTTGCATCCTGGGCCTTTCATTCAAACCGAACACAAATGACATGAGGGACGCGCCGTCGCTTTTTATTATCAGCGCTATGCTGAAGGCAGGCGCAAAGATCAGGGCCTTTGACCCTGTTGCAATGAATGATGCAAAAAAGATCTACCCTAAAATAACTTATTGCAAGGATGCCTATGACGCCGCAAAAGGCGCTGATGCCGTGGTAATAGTGACTGAATGGAACCAGTTCAGGAATCTGGACTTTGACAGGATGAAAAATGTGACAAAAGGTAAATTCTTTTTTGATCTCAGAAATATTTATGAACCTGAAAAGGTGCGGAAATTCGGGTTTAATTATCATTCAGTCGGTCGGCGATAGGGAAATACATTTAGCCACAGACTGACACAGACTAAAAGAATATTTAGCCACGGATGAACACTGATAAACACGGATCTCTGCCTATCGGCAAGTAAGAACAGATCCTTAATGGGTTGATTAGGGGTTGGTAAAAGAAATAATCTCTGATCCTCGGATACGAGTCGTATCAACTTGACCCTTGCCCCATGACCCCAGCCCTTAAAAATCTGCGAAGATCCGTGGCTGCCTTAATTGTCCGTCTTGACTTACAGGGGCAAATTCCACTAGAGTATTCTTTATGCTTAAACCATTTATAGCGGCAAACTGGAAGATGAACAAGACCGTTGGGGAGACTGAAGAGTTCATTCAGTCGTTTATCCCTATGATTGAGGGCATAACCGATGCTGACATCCTGATCGCGCCGCCTTACACCTCTTTAGGCGCGGCCTTCCGTCTCCTGCAAACCACTAACATCAAGCTTGCAGGACAGAACGTTCACTATGAAGAAAAAGGCGCTTTCACCGGAGAGATATCCCCTGCCATGCTGCTGGCCGAGGGTTGTTCTGATGTGATAATCGGCCATTCCGAGAGGAGGCAGTATTTTTCAGAGACGGACGAGATAGTTAATAAAAAGGTCAAGACCGCAAGAAAGAACAGCCTTGAGGTCATTCTCTGCATAGGAGAATCCCTTCAGGAAAGAGAAGGGGATAAGACCTTTGAGGTGCTGGACCGTCAGTTAACAGGATCTCTTAAGGATATGCAGATGGCAGGGATAAGCATAGCCTATGAGCCTATCTGGGCCATTGGCACGGGCAAGACAGCGACTCCCGGGCAGGCCAACGAGGCTCATGCATTTATCAGAGGATGGCTTAAGAAAAATAAGGATGGGGCAGAGAGGGTGCGGATACTCTACGGCGGCAGCGTCACTCCTGAAAATATAGAAATACTTATGGCTCAACCAGAAGTGAACGGCGCCCTTGTTGGAGGCGCAAGCCTTAAACCAGACAGTTTTGCTAAAATAGTAAAAGGCTCGATATAATTTCACCACAGAGGACTCAGAGAAAAAGATTGGTTTTTTAAAAAAAACTCTGTGAGCTCATGGGTCGCCTCCTAATTACAGCGAGGACTTCTGCTTCCGCAGGAAGAAAGAGTTTTTTATCAAGAAAGCATAATTTAGATCGCAGGCTGTATGTAAAAAGAAAAATAAATATGAGTACACAGAGTTGTGGAAATAAAATTACTTTTAATTTATTTATTTTTAATGCTCTCTGTGTTCTCTGTGGTTATATTTCGATAAGTAAATAGGAGGATGCACATGTACACTTTTGTAGTTATTGTTCATTTGATAGTCTGTTTGTTTTTGATCTTTATAATCCTGATACAAAGCAGTAAAGGCGCTGAGATGGGCGCGGCATTTGGCGGCTCTACCCAGACCCTGTTCGGCAGCAGGGGTGCGGCGACCTTTATAAACAAGCTCACTACAACTTCCGCAATTCTCTTTATGCTTACGTCCCTTTCCCTGGCAATATTGTCAGTTAACAGGGGCTCTGTTATATCAGGCAAAACACCTGTCCAGCAAACAGCGCCGCAGGCGCCTCTTACAGGCACAACACCCGGACCGGTAACAGGACAGCCTGCCGCAGGCTCGGATGTACCTGCTCCGCCTCAGCCGCCTTCACAGGCAAAGTAAGTTAAGTACTCAGGTTGTTTAGACTGTAGTATGTTAGCTAAACGACTAAATACCTACAGACTATCCACCTGAATTACCTCAACTGCTCTGATTCTGTCCGGGCAAGTTCGAGTTTTGCCTTCACGAGTTTTCTATAATATGCCTGCGCCTTTGCAGGGTTTCCGGCCCTGACTGCCTTAAGGATATCGCCTTCGATCTCCGCAACGTCAAGGCGCCTGTAATAATCCATAGATTCCTTCAGATGGGCCATCACTATTTTGCCTGTCAGGAGCGGATGGTTGTTCGTAACATTCGCGTCACTGAACCTTGTACCGTGTTCGAGCTCTACCTCAAGCCCTGCCCGGAAGTCTTCAAGGCTGATCTTCATCTTTTTGGTGTTGACCTCAGTCAAAATTATTCTGGCCTCTTTGGGCAGGACCTTGGGCACAGTTAATTTTGTCCAGTCCCTGAGCTTAAGTTTTTTACAGATACTTCTGACCTCTTCAACTGTTATGTATTCCGGTAGTTTCATAATTTATCCTCCTTGGAATATTTTGCCACAGATTGACACAGATTAACACGGATGAACACAAATCTGCCTGTAGGCAGGATTACTACTGCTACAGATAGAAAAAAGTTTAACCACGGATGAACACAGATTAAAATATCTGCCTGTCCACAGGGTCCTTTGGACCGGCAGGCAGACAAGTGCAACATTAAATAATGCAGTACAACATACTTTGTACAGCGTACATAGTACACCGGCGATTGTCAGACACGCAGGAGAGATCTAAAGTTCGTATTTGATGGACGGATTACATTCAGGGCAGGCCTCTTCGGTCTGCCCTGTTTCATGTAAATGAGTTGTGTGGAGAAATTACCCCTTTGAAAAAGGTCGACAAGACTCGATTCCGAGAAGATGTAGTGGGATTTTCAGATAAGGAAATATAAAAACGTGATTCGATTGTGCAAAAGATATGGAATTATCTATTATTGAAAAAATCTTCCCTTGCCCTTGCCTATCCACCAAGGCGGACAAGCCGGACAGGCAGGCCTTTTTTCCAAAGAGGGGTATAAGAACCTTTTCACAGGAAAGCCAGTAGAACCAAAACCGTATAATCTGGTTGCAGGATTATAAAAAATCATCACTATATCACAGTCTCTCAGGTAATTGTTTTTGGTTCTTTCTTATTTCAAGTGGGTAAATTCTACGCAACTAATTTTATCTCTGTAACTCCCCTCCTTAGTTAAGGAGGGGTTAGGGGTGGTTTGCTAAAAATGAAATTTTTCCTTATTTCTTTTAAAACCCCTTCTGTATTCTCAAAAGAGACCATAAGTTTAGCTTCAGCAGGAGTAAGACTGCTTCTAAGTTTTTCCCTGTTTCTTTTAAGATTTTTTATGTTATGAATCTTTTCTACCATTTATTTACCACCCTTTAATCCCCTCCTAAAATAGGAGGGGAGCTTTGGGGAAGTATTATTCTACCCACTCAATATCAGAAAGAGCCTTATTTTTCATTGAAATCTTCATCTACGATCCCTCTTTGCACCATGATGCTGTAAATGAGATTCGCGCGGTGGGCGACATACTTTGAATTGCCGAGGGGATTGAACTTTCGCGGATTGGGAAGCACGGCGGCAAGACGCGCAGACTCCTCCGGGCCGAGCGCTGATGCATGTTTGCCGTAGTAGTGTTCTGACGCGGTCTCAATGCCGAATATCCCGGCATCTCCCCATTCCACAATATTCAGATATATCTCAAGTATCCGTTTCTTTGAGAGGGCCTTTTCGAGCCGCCAGGTGATGATAGCCTCCCGGATCTTTCTTACAGGATTTTTTGACGGCGACAGATAGAGGTTCTTTGCGAGCTGCTGGCTGATGGTGCTTGCACCGCGTTTAAACTTCTTTGCCTTAATATCCTTTTCCACCGCCTTCTGTATTGCCTCATAATCAAATCCCTCATGGCCCCAGAATTTGTCATCCTCAGCTATAAGCACTGCCTTGATCAGATAAGGCGATATCGCATTGTAAGGGATCCATTTCCGGACAATCCTGTATTTCTTCCCTTCTCTCTGCCACTCATCCTCCCGATATTCCATAAGCGCGGTCTTGTCAGGATTATTTTTCTTAAGGCTTGAGACATCGGGGTAGATGAACTGGAAGGCAAGAAATCCTGCTAATGTGATAAAAGAGAAAAGGAATATTTTTTTAGTTAAAGATCTTTTCTTTTTCATGAATTTATAAATAGTTATTAACCACGGATGAACACGGATAAAATAAAACAGAACTGCGCAATCCAAAAATATAAATAACGGTTTCAAGCTGGAGTTTACCCGTTCTGGGCAGGAATTACACAACAAAGCGGGGCATATAAATTGAAGGCTCTTTCTTATAATGCTCGGGTAAATAATAGCGTGTCTGTTTTAAAGTAAAAAAAGGCAGGTTAAGTATTCCCCACTAATAAGATGGGTTAGATGTGTGTTTGAATGAAAATCAATTATGATCCAGGACTAAAAGAATTAGCCAGAACCCTGAGAAATAA
>JACQXH010000178.1 GCA_016208845.1 Nitrospirota bacterium
GAATATATTATCCTAAAATGCTCTATGTCTTCATTAAAGAATCGCTCAATTTAAGTCAAAATTAGAAAAGTAAAACCTTAAATTTTGAGCTGTAATCAGGATAAAACATGCCACTTGATAATAAGTATAGAAAAAGGTATATTATTCAGATATTTACAATGAAAGGGGTGAGATATGGATGCCCATTGTCAGATTAGGTGAAAATGAATCGTTTGAAAATGCGATGAAGAAATTCAAAAAGCAGTGTGAAAGAGAAGGCATACTTACAGAAGTCAAAAAAAGAGAGCAGTATGACAAACCGAGCGTAAAGAAAAAGAAAAAATCTATTGCCGCGAGAAAAAAAGCTCTCAAAAAAACAAGTTTTCGCAGGGAAAGATAATGTCGGTTTCAGAAAGGCTGTCGGAGGACTTAAAGAAGGCCATGAAATCCGGAGACAAGGAAGCACTTTCTGTGGTCCGGATGGTCAAGGCCTCGGTTAAGAACAAAGAGATAGATAAGGGAGCTGCGCTCAGCGATGACGAGATAAGCGGTGTCATCCTGACGCTTGTCAGACAGGGCAAAGACTCTCTGGAACAATTTTCAAAAGCAGGCAGGCAGGACCTTGTCTTAAAAGAGGAGCGGGAATTAAAGGTATTGCAGTCTTATCTGCCGCCTCAGATGCCGGAAGAAGAATTAACAGGAATAATAAAGGACGCTATCGCAGAAGTTGGCTCTAACAGTCAGAAGGACATGGGACGGATCATGAAGGTTGTCCTCTCAAAGGCAAAGGGAAGGGTTGACGGAAAGATAGTGAGTGAAATGGTTAAAAAAGAACTGGTTTAAACGGGTCAGTTTGGGACATAGCAGGGAATATTCTTTGCACTCATTCTCAGCAGACCTCCTGTCTGCTTGCGAGGTATTTGTTCAATGAAACATCCTGTTTCATTTTATGAACAAATAAAACCGTTCAAAGTATATCCCCTGCTATGTCCATTGCTGCGCAAATGTGGATGTCAACCGGAGAAATTATATGTTATTAAAACAAATATTTGAAACTTTTGTGGCAAAGGGGATCGACAATGATCCGAGAGGCAAAGAGGCGATAGAAAAGACGCTTTTAAGAAAGAAAAAATCTTATGAGGACCTGAAGCAGGAAGAAAAAGAACTATTTGATGTGGAAAGCCTGACAAACCCTTATGCTGACACGAGGATACTGAACGGCACAGGAGATGAGGAAGTGAGAACCGCCCTTGTGGGGATCGACATAGAAATGGCCGAGCTTCTTCTGGCTGACAGGCTGACAGAAAAGGGCAGAAAGATCGACCTCGCGATATCCCATCATCCGGAAGGAAGGGCCTATGCAAATTTTTATGAAGTTATGCATATGCAGGCCGACATATTGAACAAATTCGGTGTTCCGATAAATATTGCAGAGGGCCTTCTTGAAGGCAGGATCAAAGAAGTTGAGAGGAGATTGTCCCCTGCCAATCATACCAGGGCAGTGGATGTCGCGAAGCTCCTGGACCTGCCCTTTATGTGCGTCCACACGCCTGCGGACAATATGGTGGCAACATATCTTCAGAGGATTTTTGATGAGAAAAAACCTGATACCCTTGATGATATACTCAAGATATTGAAAGACATCCCTGAATACAGAGAGGCTGCGAAAAATAATGCAGGGTCAAAAATACTCCTGGGTTCAAAGGACAGAAGGGCCGGCAAGATATTTGTCGACATGACAGGCGGGACAGAGGGCGCTAAGGATATTTTTGAGAGCCTGGTTAACTCAGGCGTAAGCACGCTTGTATTGATGCACCTGAGCGATGATCACCGTAAAGAGGCAGAGAAACACCATATGAACGCAGTGGTCGCCGGTCATATATCGAGCGACAACCTGGGGATGAACCTGCTGTTCGATGCCTTGGAAAAGACAGGGCCTTTGGAAGTAATCCCCTGTTCCGGGTTCAGACGCTTCAAGAGATAAAAGCGATTATCTACAGGCAACCTGCTTGTCGGCAGACAGGTTCGCCGGAGCAGACATCCGGCTCTGACTGATTTAATACGACCTCAATTGCACTTGCGGGTTTAACGCAGACCTGCCTGCAGGTAACCGCAGATAGAACAAAAGCTGCTTCTACTTCATCGCCTCGATCCTTACCGCTATGACCGGCGAATCGCCGTTTTGAGAGAGGCGGGTGAGTGTGTTTATCTTAGCATGCGGGAAATGTACAGGCACAAAGACCGTTCCCGTTGGAACTTCATGCGATATCCTTGCCTTTACGAATACTGAGCCTCTTCTTGAGATCACCTTAACGAAACTGTCATCCTTGATATTATATTTATCCGCATCGGACCTGTTTATCTGGAGAAACGCGTCAGCGAGCACAGAGCTCAGGCTTTTTGACATCACAGACAGAGCGCCGGAATGCTGCATGAGATTGCCGGTGACCATGCTGATCGGATAATTATCATCAATGCCCTCAGTAGGGACATATGTTACAGGATTATATTTCATCTCAAGATGTCCTGCTTCGCATTTTATGCTCTGTATCTCATCCTGAAGGATCTTAAGATTCTTGCCGCCTATATCAGAGCCCATGACTCGCGCGAGGTTTCTCAATATCTGCCAGTCAGGCACTGAATCACCTGATGTGTCTATTATTTTATTAACTTTCTGCGCAATGCCTTCGGCATTGATGAATGTTCCTTCTTTTTCTGACCAGCTTGATGCAGGAAGTACTACATGCGCAAGTTTTGCGGTTTCTGTGAGCATGATGTCCTGCACTACGAGAAAGTCGAGTCCGCGAAGGACATTTTCAACCTCCCTTGTGTCAGGAAAAGACAGAAGCGGGTCTTCTCCCATCACGTATAGGGCCCTTATGTTTCCCGGATGATAAAGCATAGCTGTTATGTCCATGCCTTTTTTATCCAGAGGCCTGTAGCCGGGAAGCATATCAGGGGTAACGCCGGCCTGCCACAGCCCCATGGTATTGCAATACTCGGCAGGCATTTGAAGACTTGAAGGGCTTGAGCCTGTGAGCATGATGAGGTTTGCGGCTGCAAGAGCTGTGTGCAGACCCTTTGTGTCCTCTGCTGCGCCGATTGTAAGCGCAAGGAGTCTGGATTTTGCGGACAGGAAGGTGAGAGCGGCTTCGGAAAAGATCTCCTCGCTTAACCCCGTTATCTGTGAAACTTTTTGGGAAGTATAATCTTTAACCGATTCTGAGAGGGAATTAAATCCCTGGATCGAAGGAGCCTTCGCTTTATCATATATTCCCTCATCAAGGGCCTTTTTAATTATGCCGTTAATAAGGGCTGTCCCTGTGCCGGGCCTAATCCTGAGCCATTGGTCGCTGTGGCGGGTAAGCTTTGTCTCACGCGTGTCAGCCACTATGAGCTTTGAGCCCTGGCGCTGAGCCTTGAGGAAATTCAATCCCCAAATGGGATGAGTGGCAGTGATATCAGATTCTATTACAAGTATAGCTTCTTTGCCCAACGGAGAATCGAGCTGAACAGGCAGCGCCTTGAGCCCGAACGACATCTCTACTGCCTTCTGTATCTTGGCATATCCGAGCCTTGCTATTGAATCAATGTTATTGCTCCCGATGACGCCCCTCATGAATTTATGGAGCATATAGTTGTCCTCGAGAGTGCATCTCTGGGAGCCTACAGCCCCTGCTGACTGCGCCCCATGGGCCTTTGTAACGGCCTGTAAGTTCTTGGCTATGAAGTCCAGCGCCTTTTCCCACGATACTTTTTTGAACTCATTGTTCTGTTTTATCATTGGAGAGGTAAGACGGCTTTCCGCATAGAGATAGTCAAAGCCGAACCTTCCCTTGCCGCAGAGATTGCCTTTGTTCAGTCCCTTGCCTTCAATTCCGCGGGACCTCAGTATCCTGCCTTCTCTTATGTCAAGCGTTACAGTGCATCCGACACTGCAGTAAGGGCAGATGTTATCATGTTCTTCAAGGAACCATGCCCGCGCGCTGTATTTATAAGGCTTGCTTCCGAGGGCCCCGACAGGGCACGCGTCAATGCACTGGCCGCAGAATTCACAGTCGAGCGTCTCTTCGAACGCAGGGCTTATCTTTGAGTTAAATCCTCTGCCAAGAATATTAATGGCTCCGACTCCCTGCAGTTCTCCGCAAATCCTTACGCATTTGCCGCAGAGAATGCATCTGTTCGGATTCCTCTCAACAAGGGGACTGCCGGTATCAGCAATTTCATTTTTTCTCTTGGCCTTAAAACGGCTTTCAGAAGGTCCGTATTTAAATGCCATGTCCTGGAGCTGGCATTCGCCTGCCTTATCACAAACAGGGCAATCCAGCGGATGATGAATTAACAGAAGCTCAAGGATAGTCTGCCGTGCCTTGAGGAGTTTCGGGGTTTCAGTGTTGACTACCATACCCGGTGTTGCAGGAGAGGAACAGGCCGCGAGGAACTTCTTCTGACCCTCTACCTCGATGATGCAAAGACGGCACGCGCCGTACGGGGTAAGCCGTTTATCATAACAGAGATAGGGGATATAGACGCCGTTTTCAAGGGCGGCTTCAAGTATTGTCGAGCCTTCCTTCGCCTGAATTTTCTTGCCGTTTATAGTGAGCTCTATCATGTGTACCTCTTAATAAAATCAAATATTAAATATCAAAAATCAAAATTGTGGAAGATAAAATATTTAAATTAAAACTTCCTTAATTTTACATTTTGATTTTTCATTTTTAAATTTATTTTTTACTTCCTACCAGCATATTCCCGGGCCCCACCTTTACTGCCCGTGTCTTTGGAGGACATGCCTCATAGCAAGAACGGCATTTAATGCAAAGGTCATTGTTGATTTTATGCGGCTTTTTCTTTTCCCCTGTAATTGCATCTCTTGGACATGCCTTTGCGCATAAACCGCATCCCTTGCACAAGGCCTCATCTATGTAGAAAGTGGATAAGTCGCGGCAGACCCCTGCTTTGCACCACTGTTCTCTTATGTGAGATTCATATTCGTCCCTGAAATATTTAACCGTTGTAAGGACGGGATTTGGGGCAGTTTGTCCGAGTCCGCAGAGAGAGGTGTTGATGATATCATGAGAAAGGTCTAAGAGTAATTCTATATCCTTCTCCTGCCCCCGGCCTTCCGAGATATCGGTAAGTTTATCGAGCATTACCCGGGTACCGATTCTGCACGGAGGGCATTTGCCGCAGGATTCATCAGCAGTGAACTCAAGGAAGAACTTTGCGACATTGACCATGCAGTTTGATTCATCCATAACCACCATGCCGCCGGAGCCTACAATAGCGCCGGTAGCCATGATGGACTCATAATCCACAGGTGTGTCCAGCAGATGCTCGGGTATGCAGCCTCCTGATGGTCCGCCGAGCTGGACTGCCTTGAACTTCCTTCCCTTTTTAATTCCTCCGCCGATGTCATATATAATTGTTCTTAAAGGAATTCCCATGGGTACTTCAATAAGCCCGATATTATTTATTGCTCCGGTGAGGGCAAATACCTTTGTCCCTGTGCTTTTTTCAGTGCCCAGGCTCTTGAACCAGTCTGCTCCATGCAAGATGATCAGAGGGACGTTGGCATAAGTCTCAACGTTGTTCAGGACTGAGGGTTTGTCCCAGAGCCCCTTTACTGCCGGGAACGGCGGTCTCGGCCTTGGCATTCCGCGTTTGCCTTCGATCGAGCGCATGAGCGCGGTCTCTTCACCGCATACAAATGCGCCGGCTCCCTGATAGATCTCTATATCAAGGTCATATCCGCTGTCGAGAATGTTTTTACCGAGAAGCCCGTATTCTTTTGCCTGATTAATGGCGATCTGAAGCCTTTTGACAGCGAGAGGATATTCTGCCCTCACATATATATAACCTTTTGATGCTCCTATAGCCCTTCCGCCAATGATCATTCCCTCAAGGACAACATGAGGGTCTGCCTCCATTACGCTTCTGTCCATAAATGCTCCGGGGTCGCCCTCATCACCATTGCATAAAATAAATTTCAGATCAGACTTCACCTTTGAACAGAATTCCCATTTAAGTCCGGTGGGGAAACCGGCACCGCCTCTTCCCCTTAAGCCTGAGGATTTCATCTCAATTACAACCTGCTCGGGCGTCATCTGGAGCAGGGCCTTTGCCGCAGCCTGATATCCGTCTCTTGCGATATAGTCTTCAATTTTCTCGGGGTCTATCATTCCCTTGTTCCTGAGGGCCCTAAGGACCTGCAGGTTAAAGAATGGTATATCCTTCATCGTAGGAACTGCGGTCTTCTTCTCCAGTTCCTTGTACATGAATTTTTCAACAGGGCGTCCCTTCAGAAAATGTTCTTCAACAAGGAAAGGGATATCTTCCGGTTTAAGTTTTTGATAGAAGGTCCCTTCAGGAAGCACTGCCATTATAGGTCCGTTGGCGCAGAAGCCGTTACAGCCTGTCATTACGATCTGGATCTCATTTTCGAGTCCCCGGTTTTTTAGTTCCGTTTTAAGCACGTCTTTTATCTTGGCAGCTCC
>JACQXH010000179.1 GCA_016208845.1 Nitrospirota bacterium
GTTTTATTATCTTTGACCTTATCTGCATCACCAGACTTGCTTTCCCGCTTCACAGGCTTGACCATGGCCATTGTTGCCGCATTATTATTATCATTATTAATAATCATGGCTCTCTCCTTATTGTTATGCGGACGGTCTCATGACCGTCCGCATAAACATTAGCGATATTACCTCAACAACTGTAACGCTGCCTGCGGAAGCGTATTGGCCTGAGCAAGGATCGCTGTAGCTGCCTGGACCATTATCTGGTTCTTAGTAAAGTTTGCTGTCTCATAAGCAAAGTCAGCATCTCTTATGCGAGAATCAGCTGCCGACAGATTCTCTGAAGTAATACTCAGGTTGGATATCGTGGAATCCAGCCTGTTCTGAATCGCACCAAGAGTGCCTCGTCTTGACGCCACGGTCGCGATGGCCGAGTCGATCTGGGTCAATGCAGACTGGGCATTGCTTGCGATGGATATGGTTCCGAATAAACCCGTGATTCCAAGAGTCGTGGTGTTGGTTGCGCCAAGACCTGAGAAGAAGGTGACCCTGTCATTTGATGAGTTCTGGAACCCGACCTGCAGTGTGATACCTGTTGAGCTCTGAGAGCCGTCAATAAGCTTGGTACCGTTAAATTCGGTAACGCTGGAAATTCTGTCAATTTCACTTATCAGCTGAGCGTATTCATTATCAAGGGCCGACCTTTCAGTTGTACCCAGGGTACCGTTTGAAGATTGCTCTGCCAACTCTCTTAATCTCGTGAGAAGGCTGCCGATTTCAGTCAAACCGCCTTCAGCAGTCTGCGAAAGGCTTATGCCGTCCTGAGAGTTCCTGATAGCAACACTGATGCTTCTGATGTGTGCTTTTAACTTTTCAGATATGGACAGTCCGGCTGCATCGTCCTTTGCTGTGTTGACCCTGAGGCCTGAAGACAGTCTTTGAACTGAAATGCTGATAGATCTCTGATTTGCTTCGAGGTTTCTCTGTGCATTGAGAGAAGCTATGTTTGTGTTGATTACTAGTGACATTTTATTTTCCTCCTTGAAATTTTCGAGTTTAAAATTAACTCGTTTCCCGGCTTCCCTGCCGTTTTATGTTCAGGCTAATGCCTGTTTACTGAAAGTTGCCTTTGCAAGCAACCTGTTTGGGGATTTGGTCTTTTGCCTGAACTTTTCATTATGTTCATTTTCTATCTTTCCTCCTTTCCGACCTTTCCCATTTTTACTTCCTGATAGACTTATCGGAAGGTTCTTGAAAAACTTTAGGCCAAAATGTAATTATTTTGTACATGGGCCGAAATTCACGGAAAGAAGAAAGATAGGGAAAACATGAGGACAAGGCATAACTCGTTGATATAATTAATTAATATTAACTTTTTGCATCCATTATTGACTTGCCTCCTGCCGCGAATCACGCTTTTATGTTAACGTCTGTGCCTGCCCGTCCTGGAGACAGGCTTGTCTGCGGCAGAATGTTTATTATAAGGATGATACAGATATACCCGGGCAGAAACAACTATAAGTACGATCGTTGCGAGGAAGATTATCTCTCTTGAAATTTCAATATACAAAATTCTCTGCATGTAATTGATTATAAAGGAACCCGCGTAACTCTCAGAGGGGTCATGCATTTCCCGAAGCCATATCTCAAGATATGTCAACGGGCAGTACCACCCGGCTATCTGGATCAGTGCAGCAAATCCTATTCCGCCGATATGGAGGATCTTTACAGGATAATACCTCCTGCCTAAAAAAGCTCCGGACATGAGAAACATGATCCACAGAAAATGCACAAGTACAACTATATCAGCGGTTACTTTATAAAACATACAGGGGAATTCAGAATTGAAAAGCTTCAAACCCGCGTTCATTACCGGCCTGAAAGTCTTCCTGTGGATAAGACACGGGCCGTGAAGGCGGATAAGTTCCATATGTTCTTTTGTTGGATAGCCTTTATGCTGCCTGAAATTGTAATGAGGATATTCCTTATCATAAGCCATCATAATATCATCTCTCGCGGTTTTTGCGATTATGGAAGCAGCGGCTATAGAGGCGCTAACAGATTCACCTCTGATCATTGACCTTTGAAGAACTTTGACATCCGGAAGGCTCACCGCGTCAATAAGCAGTATGTCAGGCAGTCTCAGCAACTCCTTGACCGCTCTTTCCATGGCAAGCCTTGTTGATTTAAGGATATTGATTTTGTCTATGACATCGGCATCGACTATCCCGATCCCGATATTTTCTGCGATACAGACTATTTCCCGGAAAAGTTTTATGCGTTTGTCTTCGGAGAGGAGTTTTGAATCCTTCAGGCCTTCAATTGCAGCCCCCTGCGGCAGTATCACAGCCGCTGCAACAACAGGCCCTGCCAGCGGACCCCTGCCCGCCTCATCGATCCCGGCGACGACAGGATAGGAGCTTCTGATATCTTCATCATATGAGAATAGTGTACTGGCATTTACCCTCGCGGCTTTCACGAGGTAAATACTAACAGATTCGCACAGAGAAAATAAAATGCAGGATTAGCAGTTAGCCGCGGATCTGCACGGATGGACACGGAAACTGAAAGAAGTTAAAAAAATGAGAAGATAAGCCGAAGCAAGTCGAAACGACTCGGTCGCACCGTACCGGCCCGCTCCGAGAAGTTTATAATCATAACTTCTCGACATCCTAACTTCATAATTTCTTATTCATTAAATCTGTGCTTACGCAGATCTGTGTTAATCCGTGGCCAAATGTCTTTTTAGAATTAAGATCAGAGGAAATTACTCTGCCGTGAAGCCCTTTTCTTTAACCTTTGCCGCCTTGCCTTTTCTGCCCCGCAGATAGTAAAGCTTGGCCCTTCTGACCGACCCTTCTTTTACGAGCTCTATTTTATCGACCAATGGAGAATACAGGGGAAATATTTTTTCAACACCGACTGTGTAGGAAATCTTTCTCACGGTAAATGACTCGCGGGTACCGCTTCCTTTTCTGGATATAACGGCCCCTTCAAAGGCCTGGATCCTCTCTTTGTCCCCTTCCTTGACCTTCATGCTTACTTTAACAGTGTCGCCGATCCTGAATGGGGGTATGTCTTTTTTAAAACCTTCGTCCAGCATTTTTATCGCATCCACTTTATTCTTCCTCCTCTATTTCTGAAAGTATCGTTCTATCTTCATCAGTAAGCTGTATTTTGCCGATAAGGTCCGGTCTTACCCTGAGGGTCTTTTTTATGGCCTGTTTCCTTCTCCACAACCATGTGTCCTTATGATTCCCGGATACAAGGACTTCAGGAACGCTCAGTCCCCTGTAGTCTCTGGGCCTTGTGTAATGAGGATAATCAAGCAATCCCCATGAAAAAGATTCCTCCTCTGCCGAATCTTCATCTCCCAGAACGCCCTTAACAAGCCTTGCTGAAGCGTCAATTATAACAAGAGCAGCCAGTTCTCCGCCACTAAGCACATAATCACCGATTGATATCTCATCGTCTGCCAGAGAGGTCCGCACCCTCTCGTCAATCCCCTCATACCGGCCGCATATAAGAACGAGTCTCCTGTTCTCCTTCGAAAACTGCTCTGCCATATCCTGATCGAAAACCCTTCCCTGCGG
>JACQXH010000180.1 GCA_016208845.1 Nitrospirota bacterium
TGCGCCTGATACAGGGGACATACCGGGGAAAAAAGATATTTTTTTCCAGGGGAAATTAAGGAGAATGTATCTTGCCAAAAATGCTCAAGTATATGAAGAGAAGGGACCCAATGCGCTGTCTCTGTGGATCAAATTGAATCCGGGCAGCGCTTTAATAGAAAACGGCAGCGAGACGAAGAACACCTTTGGAGTGTGGACCTATCACTGGCTGTTTGGAGATGAAAAGGTCGGGGGGCCTTCCAATAACAGCCTTGCTACTGATTCGATGATGCACGGATACAGCAATTTTTTATTTAATAAAAAAGCAGCGGGAAAATGGGTTAAAGCAGTACTTACCCCTTCGGCGTTTCAAGTGCGCAGATATTACTACCATTTTTATGCGGCAAGGGGGACTACTGATGACCTGGAATTCTTCCCTTCCCTGAGGCAGATCCAGTTTCATATTAATTCAGACATAAAAGCTGAGGAAGAGATCAGGGTCGACCAGATTAAGCTGATATATATTGAACCGACAGCTATTTTTGAAAAGCAATTTTATACTGACAGGATAAGTAAAGATGCCGGAGATGTTGTGGTTCCGGTAGTGATAGGGAATCCTACTGACAGAACCAGGAAATACAGGGTTTTCATCAGCAGTTTTCTTGGCGTTAACAGGGAGGACCTTTACGCGGCCCATACACTTACAGATAGTTTTGAACCGCCCAGGATGATGCAGGCTGATTCAGGAGGCGACGGCGGTATGGGCGCCGTTGAGTTAACAGATGAAAAGGGCGCTGAAGTTATTGGTAAGGAGATCATGATCAGCGCAAAGGGTATCTGGAAGGGCAAACTTGTTCATCACATAAAAGCTGAAATGCTTGGCAGGAACAGAATAACATATTCGCAAGGCCATGAATTTGGATCAAGGAGAGATACTCTTACGACGTCGGTTGTTGTCTGGGACCCCTTCGATGAAACGGTCGGTGCAATGGATTATATTGAAGTGCTTCCGTCCAATGCTGATGATGCAAATCATCACAGCCCCCCTGGCTTCCCTGAGCAGAAAAGGCCTCCGCTCGGCTGGAGGAGCGAGGATATTCCTATCAACCAGGCAGGCGGATATTTTGTATCAGTTATTCAGCTAACCGATTAGTTACAAATAATATAAACACAGAGGACACAGAGGTTCATAAAATTGTAATTTGGAAATTGCAATTTGTAAATTTATAATTTAAAACTTCCAAATTATAATTTACAAAGACTAAGTGCTCTGTGGTTAACTGTATTTTTCAGGTTAATATGAAAATCAAAATACTCCACATCCTCCATTCCCTTAAAATTGGAGGTTTAGAGAATGGCGTAGTAAATCTTGTCAATAACCTCAATGATGAAAGATTTGAAAATGTCATTTGCTGTATAGATTCATCAGGTCCGATGGCAGAAAGATTTAAAATGCCAGTTGAGATATTCACCCTTCAAAAAGGAGACAGAAGGGACTATCTATTACCTTTTAAGATAGCGAAGATAATAAAAAAGATAAGGCCGGATATTGTTCACACCCGAAACTGGGCCGCTATTGACGGGGTCCTTGGCGCAAGGATTGCAGGAGTAAAATCAATCATCCATGGGGAACACGGCAGAGATGCAAATGACCCGGCCGGCACAAACAATCTCAGGAAGAGCGTCAGAAAAGTCCTGGATCCATGGATTACAAGGTTTATAACAGTCTCTGCAGAGCTTAGAAATTGGCTTATCAGTGATATTGGGATCAATGAGCAAAAAGTCATACAGATAATAAATGGTGTTGACACCGGACAATTCAAGCCCGCTGAAGATAAGCATGAAGCAAAGAAAAAACTTGGTCTCAGCCCTGGCTTATTTGTAATCGGCATAGTTGGAAGACTGGACCCGGTCAAGGACCACGAGACCCTATTTAAGGCATTCAGGGTTTTTTCCGATAATAATCCTGAGCGCTCCTGTCTGCTTGTTATTGGAACCGGGCAGATGGATGAGAGATTGAAAACAATTGTCAAGGACCTTGATATTTCAAAAGAGGTAATATTTACCGGAGATACAGATCGGGCGTCTGAATTCTACAGATGCCTGGATGTTTTTGTTCTGCCCTCGATTTTTGAAGGGATTTCCAATACTGTACTTGAGGCAATGGCATCACGCTTGCCCGTGATAACGACCATGGTAGGCGGCAGCACTGAACTCGTAGAAGATAGCAAAACAGGTTTTCTTCTCAGGCCAGGGGACTACAAGGGCTTTGCTGAGAAGATAGAAACTTATTTTAACAATCCTTCTCTTGTAATGGAACATGGATTGCTCGGAAAGGCGAGAACAGAGAAGGAATTTTCCCTTCCGGTCATGGTAGGCAAATATGAAAAAATATATTCATCGTTATTGCCGCGTAATTGAAACAATTAATTTATTAAAAAGGAGTTAATTATGGAAAAAAATAATCTTTATTGGCATAAGCCTTCTGTGATAATGGAAGATCGTTGGAAGGCCAATGGATACAGGGGCTGTCTTCTTTGGTTTACCGGCCTGTCTGCTTCAGGGAAGTCCACTATAGCCCATGACTTATGCAGGCATCTTCTTGAATTGGGAATTAATAGTTATGTGTTAGATGGTGACAATGTCCGTCATGGGCTTAACAAGGACCTCGGGTTCAGCCCGGAACACAGAAAAGAAAATATAAGGAGGATCGGGGAGGTCTCAAAGCTGTTTATAGACGCCGGATTGATAATAATGACTGCATTCATATCTCCGTACAGAGAAGACCGCAGCAATATTAGAAAACTTTTGAAAGAGGGAGAATTTATTGAGGTATATGTAAAATGTTCGCTGCAGGAATGTGAGAGACGAGACCCTAAGGGAATATATAAAAGAGCCAAGGCTGGTGAGATCAAGGAATTTACCGGTATCTCCGCTCCTTATGAAGAACCTGAGAATCCGGAAGTAATATTGAATACAGATACTCTGTCAATAGAGGCATGTACAAAAAAGCTTTTTGGCCACCTCGTGGAAAATGGATATATAGATGCCCAGAAGTATATCAATGGAACAAAAGGCCATGTCATAGAAGAAGAGAAGGATTAAAAATAAAAGTAATCTCTCAAAAAGGTTCTGATAAACAGAAATGGAAAAGAGCTGCAAGAATTAATTCCCTTAATTTTATTTATTTAAAAGGTCTATGAAATTCAAATCGATTATTTATCAATATTGCAGTGTTGCGTTATTAAGCATCTTTTCCGGGCTATGGTATCCTCTGGCTTATGCTGAAGAAGTGGAACTTGACACAGGTGTAATCAGGGTCATTTGCGGGCGTGATAATGGCGGTTTTATTGATGAGGTTTATCTCGACAGTAATAACGATGGGGTTTACTCGGCAGATGAACGAGTTGTGTTGCGGCCTGAGGAGCAGGCTGGACTTTTTGTGTCCTATACCTTGCTTAATGATGGAGCTTCCCGCGAAGGCGTAGCGGTTGGTTCTGAAGTTAAGGCTGCGGTTAAGGTTAAAGAAGCGAGACTTGAAAATCTTGATGCCGTAATTAAGGGGCTCCTTGACTTTGGCGTATACGGCGCTTCACCTTTTGAAGTAAGAATTCGCGGTACAAGAAAAAGTGCGGTCCTCACGGCTGATCTCAGCTTTGAGCCGCTTAAAAAATATAATAACCTGCTTTTGCGCGAGGCTTCTTTGCGAATATACGGGGTCTTTGACAAGCGCGAACCTCAACCGCGGATTCGTAGAATGAGCACAGGCGAATTCAGGAATACGCCTCGCCCTGGCAGTGAGTATCAGTACATTACATGGCAATATGGCGGACATCTGGTAGAGTCGCCATGGCACTGGCGGGAATGGGTATCATGGTCAGAAAATACCGGCCCTCAGACTATCCGGGAAGGTCATACGCCTCCGCAGGACATGACTTTTTTTATGCTTGATAATTTTCATGGCATGCAAGCCGCTCTCAGGGACCCTGCAAATGCCTCACCGGTTGAACTTGGCGGAAGCGGTTATCCCTCAGTTCTTTCCATATATGCATGGAGCCCCCGGGTACGGGGATTGGATCTATATGACGGCGCGCCCGATCGTTTTTATATGAATGAGGCCGCAATACATTTCTTCAGGACAGATCTTGGCAATTATGCCAAAGATGAAGATCATTACAAAAAAAGAATGAATATGGTGGTTGAGGATTCAAAGAAGGAATTGCTTTCAATTGCCAAACCAGTAATTTCCAATCTGAAATACCGGCGCATACCTGAATATCTTTATAATGAACGAATTGATCAGATCTCAAAGATGAAGAGCAGGGGCTGGGCCGATAATACAGCATCAACAGATACTGCTTTTTCGCCTGTTATGAAGAGTGATGATTTACCTTATGGCAAAAACTGGACAAAGGTTGTTCTTGATGTGCCTGCAGAGGTCGCTGGCAAAAATATACCTGCAGCAGGTGGTTTGCCATTTCCAAAAGGTGAACTCGATTCTGTGGAGCACATTAAGCTGATTGATAGTGATGGCAATGAAGTTGCTTGCCAGGTGGACCGGCTTGCCATGTGGCCTGATGGAAGCGTTAAATGGGCTCTTCTGACAGCGTTTGTTGAGATTAATCCTGATAAGAAACCGGAATTCAAAGTTATATATGGTCCGGAAGTTCTGCGTATGGCCAGGATAGCAAAAAAGACAGAGATTCAGCAAAGCGCTAAAGACATGATAGTAGATAACGGTGTAATAAGGTTCACTATTAATAGGGGCGGAAGCGGTTTTTTTGATAGCCTTTGGTTTGACCGCAATGGAGATGGGATCTATACGGAAAATGAAAGAGTTTTCAGCGGAGAGGAAGATACACGGCGCAATCGTATGGATCTGGCTGCATTTGATAAATCCGGTGACTACGGCCCTTATATGTATCATTCTGATACCGCTGAGTCTGAACAGTCTGATGCACTGGTCGAAGCAATTGAAGTCGAAAGGCAAGGGCCTCTTGTGGCTCATATTCTTGTCAAAGGGCGTTATCATTACAAAAAACTTGGCAGGGAACGAAAGGAATACGAGAACAAAGGGAATGAATTCTGGGTCCGTTTCACTGTCTACTCCGGGCAGCCATATATCGAGATCAAACATTCCTATGTGTTTGAAGGCAATCCTGACCTGGAGATGATTCGTGACCTGAGTTTGTCTGCACGGCCTAATCTTGGGAATAACTGGGTATTTACTGCTGCAATAGATGATAGAGCGCATCAAATACTTCTGCCGGAGAGCGGGTCGAGTGCCGGGGTTTTTCAGGACAATCCTTATTCAAGTGAGCTGTGGTTATCCGAAGGTTCAGGAAAGAATGAAGAAATTAATTATGTTGGCCTTAAAGGCAACGGGTGGACTGATATCTCTGACGGCTCCTGGGGGGTCACTTTCGGAGTGCGGCATATGCGGGAAATGTATGCCAAAGGGCTTTCTGTGAATAATGGTTCCATGGTAATCGCTTTATGGCCTGATCGCGCCCGCTATCTGGATACGCGCCGCTACTCGCGTCAATTTGTGTCAGGCGAGTCAATGTCTTACGGACAGGGAATAGCTCAGGGTGTGTCCCGCAGCCACGATGCCTTTTTCTATTTTCATAACGGCGGCGCTAAAGAGGCCGGAAGCGAAGCTGTGGCGAATTGTCTATTGCGGGCAATATTTATTAAAGCCTATCCCGAGTGGTACGCAAGAACAGAGGCCGCGGGAATCTTCAAGGTTTTTGACATGGAGAATAATGGACAATGGGAGAAGATCATGCAGGACGGGCTGGAGTACTTTCTGTATAATCAGAAGCTGTGGGCCTGGTACGGCATTTATGATTTTGGCGATTTTCAGCAGCGGCCGACATGGGATGGCCAGTGGCAGAGCCTTAACGGACGCTGGGGATGGGTCAACAATGAAGCCCTCGTGGATATGTGGATATATGAGCAATTCTTCCGAACTGGTAAAAGGGAGTATCTTGATGCGGCATTAGCGCTTTCCAGACATACGCTGGAGGTCGATCTGATAAACAGTGATAATTACAAAGGTAACAGACGCGTGAAGATGCACGGACACCGCCATAATGTAAATCACTGGGGAGATGGTTATGTGGGCATTAGGGTTGCTGCGCCGCAGGGATTCCGATTGGGTTATTTTCTCACGGGAGACCTGAGGGTCTATGACCAGTTAAAGATGAGCATGGAGGCTCACTGGGACAGCATTTATGACTCTGACAGGCAACATGCTACAGGGTTAGGCCTGCTGAGCTTTTTCTGGGAAGCAACTGGAGAGGACTCATACAGGAAGGCCCTGGATTCATATCTCGATTATCAGGCGGCTCAGTTCAGTAAATTTGGCCATATACATAATGGCACCTGGAGGTTCAGAAAGGATCAGGATAGGATTTTGGGTGACAAACCTTTAAGCGGTTCACCCATAGATTTTTTCTTTCAGAATTTCGGTTCGGCATATTCCCTGATGGAATTAGCGGACCTGACCGGACGGACAGACCTTGTCGAGGCGCTGATACAGTTAGCCATGGATACTGTAAAGCAAAGCTCCTGGGGCTGGGAATCCAAATACTCTCATTATCGCCTGATGGCCTTTGCTTATCGTCATTCCGGGGACAGAACATTTCTGCAGTATGCTTATGATGGTGTCAAGGGGCTTCAAGTATTTAGTGACAGAAGAACGTGGTCCTGGAGGCCGGCAACAGGCCGTTTTGACGACAAGCTTTCAATGCTTGCCTGGACAGGACAGGGACTTCCATATCTTATGAAAGCCATTGAATTGCGGAAGGATGATCCGGTGAGTTCTTTTAATGCGCCTGAATATGTAAAAATGCCTGATGATAAAACAATGGCTTCTGTCCAGGTGGATGGAAATTCTTCCAGGGCAGCAGACGGCGATATCCAGCGTTTTGAGTGGTGGGTAGATGGGGATATGTTATCAGCAGCGCCTGCGGACACACTAAGACTTCCTGCGGGCAGACACAGGATCGAACTTCGTGTGATTGATACTAAAGGAAGAAAAAGCATGTCTGAAAAGAGTGTGGCTGTATGGAGGCCGGGAGTTATAGCCCGCTTATGCTTCACGGAAAATCCGTTTGGTTTCATGCCTAAAAGGATATACAAAGATGAATATGGATATGGATATTTGCCGGGAACTAATATCCATTGGACCTCGGAACCGCGCAGGTACGGCGGCACGGAATGCAAGGAGGTTTATATATACGGAACAGTCCAGGTAAAGACAGGTCCGGGAGTTTATACTGTTGAAATGGGAGGAAAGGATTTCTGGACAATGAGAGACATTAAGATATGCAGAATAGTATTGACTTCAATTTACGTGTCATTCCCGCTTGTCGGGAATCTTTCTTCAAGAAGACTCCGGACAAGCCGGAGTGACAGATGGGTTGTTGTCCACATTCTTTTACAGACAATAGTAAGTAAATATCAGAGTTGATTTCGGTTTTAATAATTGTACTGAAATGATGAGCGTAATCCGCTTTGGCTCTTAAAGAGGAATTGGTTTAATGAAGATCCTCCACATACTAGACCATTACAAACCGCATTTCAGCGGATATGTTTTCAGGACAAGCTACATACTGAAATATCAGAAAGAACTCGGACTTGATCCTGTGGTCGTTACATCACCAAAGCAGGGTGATGCAATAACAGAAATGCAGGAGATAGACAATATGAGGGTCTACCATACCCGGAGCAATAATTTTGGAGTTTTGCCGTTCATAAAAGAATTGAAATTAATGAAGGCCCTTCAAAGCAGGATTGAAGAAATAATAGAAAAGGAAAAGCCGCACATAATGCTGCCGTGGATCACGGTACGTTCTCCGAGAGTTCCTTGAAATATAAAGTAAGCAGGTTTATGGAAACGAATCTGCTCAGGAAGGCAGATGCCGTTTTTACCATCTGTCAGGGCCTGAGAAGAGATATCATATCAAGGGATATCCCGGCCGATAAGATCACCGTGATACCAAATTGCGTTGAAGCGGACCTGTTTTCCAACGTATCATATGACACGGAGATTGCTGATAAATATATGCTGAGAAACAAAAAGGTATTTGGCTTCATAGGTTCTTTTTATAAATATGAGGGCCTGGATCTGCTGATAGAAAGTTTTGCAGAGGCCATTTGGAATATAGAAGATGCGAGGCTGCTTTTGGTCGGTGACGGAGAGGAAAAGGATAGACTTATAAAAAAGACCATGTCAATGGGCCTTAACGGCAAAGTTATATTTACAGGGAAGGTGCCGCATGAAGAGATAAAGAAATATTATTCAGTGATAGATGTTTTGGTATATCCGAGGAAAAAAATGAGGCTTACTGATCTTGTAACTCCGTTAAAGCCTTTGGAGGCAATGGCCATGGGCAAGGCCGTTATCGGCAGTGATGTAGGCGGAATAAAGGAGTTGATAACTGACGGGAAAGATGGTTTTCTGTTTAAGGCGGAAGACATCGATGATCTTTCCCGCCTGATGCTCCGGATAACCGCTGACAGAGACAGACTTCAGGACATTTCAAGAGCGGCCATTGAGACAGTCCATACTAAGCATAAATGGGAATCGGCGGTAAAAAGATATCTGCCGGTTTATGAAAGGCTTTTAAAATAATTTATCTTTGTTTTTTTATGAACACTATCAACTGTGACAGGGAATATACTTCTCGCTCATTCTCGATGGACGTCCTGTCCATCTGCGAGGTATTTGTTCTATGAAACATCCTGTTTCATTATGCGAACAAATAAATCCGCTCAAAGCACATTCCCTGTCACAGTGCTTTCGCTGAAAACATTATGTGCGGAATTGCAGGAATAATTGATCTGGCTTCAACCCCTGAGAGGTCTCTCATCGAGAGTATGTGCAGGATAATGAAGCACCGGGGGCCTGACGGAGAAGGATATTATATTCATGGTGAGGCTGCGCTCGGCCACAGGAGGCTGAGCATTATTGACCTCGAAGGCGGAAGACAGCCCATGAGCAATGAGGACGGTACGGTCTGGATAACATTTAACGGCGAGATATATAATTTTCCTGAGCTAAGGGAACAACTGATCGCAAAAGGGCACGTTTTCAAAACGAGAAGCGATACAGAAACAATTGTCCATGCTTATGAAGAATACGGGGTTCGATGCATTGATAAACTGCGCGGCATGTTTGCATTTGGCCTCTGGGACCAGCGGAAAAAAATGCTCCTCATTGCGAGGGACCGTCTCGGTAAAAAACCTGTCTACTATTATTCGGACGGCAAAAAAATTGTTTTTGCATCTGAACTCAAGGCAGTCCTTCAGGATAAGAGTATAAACAGGGAATTGGACCTGAGAGTTCTTGAAGATTATCTCATGTATCATTACATTCCGTTTCCATCCACGATATTTAAGGGCATTTATAAACTTCCGCCCGGACATTATATGACTGTAGAGATTGATACCGTTAAGAACGTTGAGCCGGTTAATTCCGCTGGATGTGTCGAGCCCGTTATGCCGGCTAAACTAAGCATAGCGATAAAACAATACTGGGATGTCGAATACAAGCCTGATAATTCCCTTAGTGAAGATGACTGGGTTCAGGCCTTGCGGGAAAAACTGAAAGAGGCTGTAAAGATACGACTCATCAGCGATGTGCCGCTTGGAGCGTTTCTAAGCGGAGGTATTGATTCAAGCACTATCGTTGCTCTTATGAGTATGGCAGGCGGAAAGCCGGTAAAGACTTTTTCCATAGGATTTAAGGAGACTGATTTTTCAGAAGTGCAGTATGCCAGAAAGATAGCGGAGCAATTTGGGACTGAACATCATGAAATGGTGGTTGAACCCGATGCCATAGAAATGCTGCCGCTGCTTGCCTGGGATTTTGATGAACCTTTTGCGGACGCATCGGCAATACCGACGTATTATGTCTCAAAAATGGCAAGACAGCATGTTACGGTCATACTCTCAGGCGACGGGGGGGACGAAATATTTGCCGGATACAGGCGATACAAATGGGCAAGGGATATGAACAGATATGACTGGCTGCCTGTAGGAATAAAAAAAATACTATTTGGATTTCCTGCCTCAGTGATGCCGGAGGGATTAAAGGGAAAAGGCATGCTCAGGCATCTTTCAAAGGACCCATTTGAAAGATATGCCGGACTAAATACTTACAGTGACCCTGATTATCTGAATAGTTTGCTGAGTAGGGATGTACGCAATGAGCTTAAACTTAATTATAATGTAAAAACACCTAACTACTCAAATCTAAATAAATATTATGAGGCGCGTAGTGGTAATGATGATGTAACAAAGATACAGTATATGGACACCAAGACTTATCTTGCGGAGGATATACTGACAAAGGTAGACAGGGCGAGCCTGCTGTGCAGCCTCGAGACGCGGGCGCCTTTGCTTGATCATGAAATCGTAGAACTTGCTGCAAGGATTCCGTCTACACTGAAGATAAAAGACGGTGAAACAAAATATATTCTCAAGAAGACAATGAAAGGCATACTTCCTGATAATATTCTCTAGAGAAAAAAAATGGGCTTTGGCGTACCTCTGGTGCATTGGTTTAAAAAAGATCTGTCTGAATATGCCGGTGAGATGCTTCTTTCGAAAGAGGCGAGAGAGAGAAATGTATTTAATCCGGAATATATCGGGTCATTGCTTGAGGGCCATAAGAAGCCCGGCAGGGACCTGAGCGCCAATATCTGGGCCTTGCTGTTCTTTGAACACTGGTGCAGGAACTGGATGAAATGAAAATATTAGTTATCACATCTGTTTTCCCGAACTCCAAACAGCCGGCGCTTGGTGTTTTCGTAAGAGAAAGGATGGTCAATGTAGCAAGACACTGCGAAATAAAGGTCATAGCGCCGGTGCCGTGGTTCCCGCTCGTCAGATTTTTAAAAAAGAATTACAGGCCGAAGGTTGAATATTTGGAGATCCAGGACGGCATAGAAGTATATCACCCCCTCTTTTTTAGTATTCCTTATTTTTTTAAATTTCTTGATGGATTTTTTTTCTTTATTTCATCAATAACTATGACCTGGAAGGTGCAGAGGAATTTTAAATTCGACATTATTGATTCTCACTTTGTGTATCCGGATGGATTTGGGTCTGTTCTGCTTGCCAAGCTGTTCAGAAAACCTGTTACTGTGACTGTTAGGGGGACCATAAAAAAGCTTTTAAAATATTCTCTTATCAGGATTCAGATCAAGTATGCCTTAAATGAATCTGCAAGGATTTTTACTGTGTGCAAGGATCTGAAGAACACTGTCATGGCGCTTGGCGTGTCAGAGGGTAAGATATCGGTAATCCCGAACGGAGTTGATGCGGAAAAATTTCATCCCATGGAAAAACTTGAGGCTCGGAAAGCGCTTGGGCTTCCAGAGGCTAAAAAAATCATTATCTCGGTCGGCGGTCTGGTCGAGAGAAAAGGATTCCACAGGGTTATAGCGGTTTTGCCGGCCATAAAAAAAATTATACCTGAAGTCATGTATATAATAGTAGGCGGAAGCTCGGTTGAAGGTGATTATGGATCTGAGCTGCGAAGGATCGTCAAACAAATGGATCTTGAAAAATACGTGATGTTTGCGGGTGCGATACCTCATGATAGATTATATAAATGGCTGAGCGCCTCGGACATCTTCTGTCTTGCGACGAGCAATGAAGGGTGGGCCAATGTATTTCTTGAGGCAATGGCATGCGGTCTGCCGGTTGTGACTACAAGAGAAGGCGGCAATGAGGAGGTAGTGTCCTCTGAAGAATATGGCCTGCTTTATAATATTGAGAATGAAAAGGAATTATCAGACAGCATAATGAATGCCCTGAGGAAAAACTGGAACAAAGACAAGATCGTCGAGTTTGCAAGGGCGAATAGCTGGAACGTCAGAGTAAATCAATTATTAAAAGAGTTTCAGGATCTCCTGGTCAATAGTACTCCGACTGCATTATGAAGCCGCTTGTAAAAAATATCCTGCTGCCTTTGCATGAATTTCTCAAAGGGCATGATTCCCTTACCTGCCTTCACGAGATGGAACGGAGCCAGTGGTGCAGCGAGGAACAGCTCAGCAGGATCCGGTCTGAGAAAATGCAGGGGCTTCTGAGACATGCCGTCATGAATGTTCCATATTATAGAAGGCTTTTTGATGTCAGCAGGACCGATCTAAACAGCATCAGGTCTATGGAAGATTTGAAGAAACTTCCATTTTTGACCAAAGACCTGATAAGAGAAAACCCCGAGGCACTTAAGTCAGAGAAGTGCAGGAAATTCATAAGATCCAACACTGGAGGTTCAACCGGGGCCCCCATGGTCTTTTATCTCGGGCAAAAGAGAATTAGCGCCGATATAGCAGCAAAATTACGGGCCACAAGATGGTGGGGTGTAGACATCGGAGACAGGGAAATAGTGATATGGGGTTCGCCTGTAGAACTGACAAAACAGGACCTGATAAGACAGGTCAGAGACCGGCTCTTCAACACGAGACTTCTTTCAGCCTTTGAAATGAGCGAAGCAACAATGCTCAAGTATCTTCATGTTATAAAAAAGTACAGGCCCAGGCACGTGTTCGGCTATCCAAGCTCGATATATCTGCTTTGCATCGCAAATGGATACGGGGGCAGGGACCTTGGATTCATTGCTCATGAATGTCCGCTTGGCGGCATGCATATAACAGCGGAAAGCGTGATCGTTGAGATCGTTGACCTTGACGGAAACGTCCTGGCCCCGGGCAAAAGGGGGGAGATCGTCATAACTCATCTGGACAGCCATGATTTCCCTTTTATCAGGTACAGATCAGGCGATATCGGGATATTATCTGAAGAGACATGCTCCTGCGGCAGAGGGCTTCCTCTGCTTAAAGAGATCGAGGGCAGGACCACAGATTTTATTATTACACCCGATGGAAAGATCATGCACGGATTGTCACTGATTTATGTGATGCGTGACATCGCTGGAATAAGTGAGTTCAAGATCATTCAGGAAAGCACCGATAATTTTATTATCAATATTGTAAAGGGGGCTTCTTTTAATCCTGAAAGCGAGGCTTTAATAAAACAAGGTTTTAAAAAAAGAATCGGCGCGGATGTAAAAATTGACTTTGATTATGTGTCAAAGTTATATCCGGAAAGGAACAGTTAGTTGATGTTTAACAACAGGACTGCACGGATCAAATTTGGGATTATCGCGGTACTGCTGGGAGCTGTATATTATCCTGAGCTTTATTCCATGGTTATGGTTTGGGCCGGCAAGAAAGAATATTCGCACGGATTTCTCATTCCCCTGATATCTTCATATATAATATGGACCAAGCGGGAGGAATTTCGCAACACCATAGTCACCCCTGAGGGCAAAGGATTTGCAGTGCTAATGGCAGGGGTCTTTCTTTATGTCATAGGCAATGCTGCATTTGAATATTTTATAAGGCAAGTTTCTTTTATAATTACGATCATTGGACTTATTTATTTTCTGCTCGGGAAGGAGATGCTGAAAAGGCTTATCTTTCCTGTCAGCTATCTTTTTTTTATGATACCTGTGCCGTATATCGTTATGAACAACATAGCGATCAGTTTAAGGCTTGTGGACGCAACAGTTACATTTAAAGTCCTGCACTTTTTTGGGATGCCTATCTTTCAGAGCGGCGCCACTCTGGAACTCCCGAACATGACCCTTATTGTTGCGGATCTATGTACAGGCATACTGTCGATTGTCGCGATCATTTCCCTCTCTGTTTTTTATGCCTATATAACCCAGCGGACTATAATATCGAGATTGGCATTGATCCTGTTGTCTATTCCCATTGCCGTTATCAGTAATATGTTCAGGCTCATAATTACGGTAACAATGGCCTATTTTATCGGTGAACGCGCCTTAAGCAGTGCCATTCATGAATTTCACGGAACGGCTAATTTCCTTCTTACCGTGGCCCTGCTGGTGCTTGCCGGAAAGTTGATAAAAAAATATGAAATGAAATTCTGGAACAGGGCGCAGGAATGAAAAAGAGCAGTCTTTATTATACTATTGCATGCGCTGTCCTGATCCTTGCGGGTCTGCTTGTCAGTTCGCGGACCCATGAAGCACTGAGCCCGCCGGATAGGTCGCTTGCAGATTTTCCCCTGGATCTCAAGAGTTATTATGGTATTGATATAAGGCCTGTCGATGATTACCATTATGATGATCCTATGGCAGATGAAAAGATCCTGAGGGTCTATAAGGACAGGAATAAAGAAAAATCCATATATTTTTTTGCAGGTCACTGGGATAATCAGAATGAAAAAAAGAAGATAACATCTCCTCTCTATACACGCGATGGGTGGGGCTATTACTGGGCCAGGAACAAGGTCCTGTCATCAGGTTCCTCAAGGCTCAACGTAAAAGAATTCTTAAATGAAAAAGGCCTGCAAAAAGAACTGGTCTACTACTGCTATATAATTAATGAAACAACGGTTTCAAACGAGTATTATTTTAAGGCTATGAACATGATGAATTTATTGCTTCGTGGCAGAAACAACGCCATGCTCGTCCGCATTTCAATGCCGGTGACAGATGAATGGCCTCTGGAAAAGGCAGAAGCTCATGAGGAACAATTTATCATGGACGTGATGCCTCTGTTATTTGAGCATATCTGAAAAGTTGCTGTAATTGACCCGAAAGATATTAATAGAACTGGATTCCCGCCCGCGCGGGAATGACGCCACTGAATATTCATGGCAACTTATTTAATGTGTTTGTTATTAACAATATGATAGAAATTTAATAATATGATCGTACTGGCACTTTCAATAACAGCCTCGGTAATATCTGTCGTCATAGTACTTGCTGTTCTATTCAGAGACCCAAGACGACTTGCGAATATTTCGTTCTCGACAAGCCTGCTGGCCTCGGCAGTCAGCTTGTTCGGGGACACAATGTCGGCGATCAGGCCTGATGAGCTCTCGTTCTGGAAGACGGCTGTTTTTGTGAGTGAAGCTGTAATGGCCCCATCATGGCTTCTGTTCACGCTTAGTTTTGCCAGAAGCTATACAAATACACTCGGCAGATTTTCAAAATTGCTGATAATTCTGTCGCCTGCTTTATTGATATTTATAATAATTCCCCAAAATGCCCTCTTTTACTCCCCGGAATTTGAGAGTGAAAAAACCCTTTTCCTGGGGAATGCCGGTTATTTCTTCAATCTGCTGCTCCTTTTTTACTCGATAGTTTCGATCGTCGATTTAGAGGCAACCATGCGGAGCTCTTCCGGAACGAACCGGTGGCAGATCAAATATATGCTTCTCGGTGTTGGAGGGATTCTCGGCCTTAATATTTTCTACTATAGTCATGCGCTGTTGTATCGCTCTCTGGACATGAGCCTGCTGCCAGTAAGAATATGCGTTTTCCTTATTTTTACCGGCATCATAAGCTATTCAATATTAAAACGTAAATTCATGGATGTTGAAATAGTTGTTTCAAGGGGCATTTTTTATAGGACGCTCAGTGTATTTGTCGTAGGTTTTTATCTGCTGGGGCTCGGTCTGATTGGCGAAGGCATGAGATATTTTGGCCCGCACATCGGTAAAAATATCATGACCTTTCTTGGTTTTGCAGGTGCGATCGCAGTTCTCACGATCATTCTTTCAGAACAGTTAAGAAAAAAGGTCGTGGTCTTCGTCAATAAGAATTTTTACAGTCAAAAGTACGATTACAGGGCTCAGTGGCTTCAATTTACCCAGAAAATCTCTGCAGCGCATTCCCATGATGATCTGCTCATTTCTATTGCTGAAGGGTTCAGGGAGGCTATTGGCTCCCGCGGCGCTTCAATATGGCTTAATGAGACAGGCAACGGAGCCTATTTCTGCGCGAAGACGGTTGATGCAGATCTACCGAAAGGCAAACCCGGGATGCAGTTGATCCGTTTTTTATGTGAAAAAGGCTGGGTCGTTAATGTGAATGACGAGAAGTGTAAATCCATTGTGGCTCAGGATGCTGCCTTCATTACAGACAACAGGGTATCGCTTGTTGTCCCGCTGCTAAATAAGAATGATCTTATAGGCTTTATAATTCTTCTGGAAGGCCTTGCAGGAAATGATTACAACTATGAAGATTATGATCTCCTCAAGGTGCTGGCCCGGCAGGCGGTCTTTGCAGTAATGAATTCGAGGCTTACGGAAGAGCTTGCTGAATCGAGAGCCATTGAGGCTGCCGGCAAATTGTCGTCTTTTATAATGCATGACCTCAAGAATGCCGCTTCCATGCTTTCGCTTATTTCACAGAATGCGAAAGAACATATGGACAACCCGGAATTTCAGAGGGATGCGATGAGATCGGTTTCAAACACCTCTGAGAAGATCAAGGGGCTTATGCAGAAACTAAAGGATCTGCCTCAAAAGATAAACATGCGGCTGGAGCTGATGGACCTCGGTACGGCAGTTCAGCAGTTCGTAAATGAACTCAGCATCAATGGAAAGTTGAAGATCGCTTATGAATTGAAGATGCCTGTCAGCACGATGTTTGATAAAGAAGAAATAAGAAAGGTCGTAATCAACCTGATATTAAATGCTGCTGATGCTACGGGAGGCAATGGCGTGATTAAAGTCAGCACAGGTATCCAGGACGGCAAAGGATTTATAAAAATATCTGATAATGGTCCTGGTATGTCAAAGGAATTTATGGAAACGAGACTGTTCAAGCCGTTCCAGACCACAAAGGAGAAGGGGCTGGGGGTAGGGCTGTATCACTGCAAAACGATTGTAGAGGCTCATTCTGGCAAAATGGCAGTCAGGAGTTCCGAAGGCAGCGGCACGGATTTTATTGTATATCTTCCAATTCGCCACATAAAATGAGGCCGGTCTGAGGGTATCTGTCAGGTGTCTGTTTTGCTGAACAATAATTAACCTAAAAACGGCAGTTCATTTACCACAGAGGAACGGAGACACGGAGAACTAAATGAAAAATAGGAAATAAGAAATTTGAAGCGGAAAATCTCTTGTCTTTGATTTCTCATTTCTCGCTTCTAATTTTTTATTTTACTCGGTGTCCCGGTAGTGAACTGCTTTTTATATTATAATATGTTATATTTCTTTCTTATCTTTATGTAGAGGTTGGAAAATGGAGCAAAAAGAACAATTAATGGGGATGAGCATTGACGCAAAAGTCGCTCAATCAAAAAAAATAATCAAGGAAGCAATAAATAATTTCGGCGCTGATAAAATGGCTGTTGCCTGGACGGGAGGCAAAGACAGCACTACAATGGTATGGCTGTTCAAAGAGGCCTGCAAAGATATGAAAGTGAAGATCCCGAGGTGCATGTTTATAGATGAGGGTTATGTGTTTGAAGAAATATGGGATATTGTAAATCAGCTCAAGAGTGAATGGGGTCTTGACGTTGTCATTTCAAAGAATACGGATGTCAGCAGCAAGACCGGGAATATCGGGGATATGATAAAAGTTAAAAGCCTTAATGAGCGTAACAGGGCCGAGATCGCAAAACTTGGATTTGATGGTGAGGAATTCCCTTTTGAGCCTGAATCATATGTAGGAAATCATCTTATGAAAACTGTCGCCATGAATGTCTTTCTTGAGGAAAACGGGATACAGGCGCTTGCAACTGCCATAAGGTGGGATGAACAGGCTGCCAGAAAGGATGAATCATACTTCAGTCCGAGGACCAGCCCTTCACATACAAGGGTGCAGCCTATCCTGCATTTTACAGAGAGAGATATATGGGATAATATACATAAGAATAAGATCCCTTTCTGTGCTCTGTATAAATCCGGGTATCGTTCGTTAGGGGCAAAAGGAAGCACATTTAAGACCTCTGATATTCCTGCATGGGAACAGGACCTCGAAAATACGCCGGAGAGGGCCGGACGCGGACAGAGCAAGGAAGATATAATGGGAAAGCTCAGGGACCTGGGATATATGTGAGGCAGTGTCAGCGGTCTCTCCGTGTTAATTACATAGCAATCAGAAAGACAGTGTTAAGAAGATAAGCTTTAAGATATAAAATTAATTTAAAACTGAAATACCGAAAACTCTATGGTGTCATTTCTCCCGAAGCATCGGGATCGGGAATCCTTCCTTAAGAAAGATGCCGGACGAGTCCGATGCGGATCTCCGCGAGGAGTCGCTACGACCAGTATGACAGGCGGAGACCAAACTATGAGAATTACCTGCTGGGGCGATAACAAAAAATCATTATGATAGTAGAATGCATTAAAGAAGGTTTTCATATTACGAATAAGAACTGGCAGGTGGTGCTGATTAAGGTAGTGGTATTCCTGATAAATTTTGCCGCTCTCTTTATCTTCATCGGGATCCCGATCGTTCTGGCAATTACATCGCTCGGCATAAATATCTCCAATACAACAGATTGGCTGGCGGATTTTTTTGAGAATCCCTCAGAAATATTTTCAAAATATTTCGGCGCGGCAGTCTTTATTATTATTTCCTTTATTTTATATCTTACCATTGCATCCATCCTTATATTGTATGCTTTTGCGGGCATGCTTGGGGTCTTGAGGAATTCCGCTATTAATGAACAGTACAGATTCAGCCTGCACTCTTTTTTTGAAGAGTCCAGAAAATTCTTTTTTCCGCTCTTGTGGCTTTTTTCAGTTTCAATTCTTATGGTCCTGGGCATATTCATTGTATTTGGAATAATAGCTGGCATTTTAATTTCTTTCAGCGAATCATCACCGGCATTGTCGTTATTTGCAACATATTTTTTAGGCTTGCTCGGCATTGCGTGCGGCGTTTCCGGAATTATATTTTCAGCTTATGCCGCCATAGCTTTAGTGGTAGAAAGAGGGAAAGTTATGAGTGCGTTCAATAACGCATTGAAATTTATTAAATATAAACCATTTGCTTTTCTATTCTATTTAATTCTGGTAATAGGCATAATGATCATAAATTTTGTATTGCTCTTAATAGGCACTGCATTCGGCGCGGCTCCGGTTATAGGTTTTATAATAAGCATTCCCTATCAGATAATGTTCAGTATTGCGCAGAGCTATCTCTTTGTGGTCATGTGGTGTTCCCTGCTGATTTATTATCTGAGGATCGCGCACGGAGCCTCTGCATCTTCGCCTTCATACGATATTTGAGGATTGAGTGAGGGCAGTATCTTACCTGCGGAAATTCCATTCATGCGAGGAATATTTTTCTGCTTCCAGCTTTTCGGCGAGGCGAGCTTCAAATTCCGTCGGGCTTTCAGAGACAAATGTGGTATTGAAAGTTTGCTCGAACGCTTTTTTTAAAGCCGTCCTTAATTCATCAACAGATACTGAAGGCGCATACTTTTTTATTGTACCGGCTTTTAGACCATATTCTTCAGGCGCCTTTCTGACACCTTCTTCACTCCCCTTTATCATGACGAGGTCATGATGTTTGACTATCCTCCTTAATTCATCAGTATCAACATCCATGATTATAGAACCTTGCTGCATGAAGCCATTGCTGTAGCGCTTTTGTGCGCTGCCGATTATTTTTTCCCCGTTAACGGTGATCTCTCCGAAGGACGGTGTCTTAAAGCACAAGGGATCTCGCTGTCTGCATTTTTTTTTAACTGCTGTATCTGCCGGCAGATTTACCTGTCTTAGCCCTGATGCCAGAGCACTGTTTACTAGCAGGTAATTTTTAACAAGCCCCCTGTTGAACGGTTCGAGGCCATTGCTTGCAGAGAAACTGTAGGTCAGCTCAAAGTTGTGCAAGATGGCTTTTCCACCGGTGCATCGCCTGACAACAGGATAATTTATCTCTCTGCAATAATCGAGGTCAATGTCGGAGATGTTCTGAAAGTATCCAATGGTGATCGAAGGGTTTTCCCATTGATATAGCCGCAGGGTAGGGGGCGAGAGTTTTTTTCTGACGGCCTCTGATATCGCCTCATCAAGCGCCATGTTAAGAGATGCGCTGCGGGCTTTATCGTCTATGAATCTCCAGAACACGATATTATCTCAAATAATGCATTTAGAAAACCACAGAGTCCACAGAGGGATGCTTTGAATGTGAAAGAAATAATCAATTCTCATATAATCCTCTGTGTTCTCATAATTTATTCTTCCTGTAACAGCAACGCTCTTGCTGAATAAAAGAAAGCACAGGGGGAAATGACATAACGAGCTTTTTTTCTTTTATTATTAGTGTATTTCTCTGTGTCAATTGCTAACGGTCGGTTATTCCTGTTTTCTAAGAATGATCTTGTGCTTGGTGAGGGATATCTCTTTAATGGTGCCGTCAAAATAATTTTGCTCGCCAAACAGATTTTTCATGTATATTTTCCCTCCTTCAGGACGAAGGATTTCAACGTTTTCCAGAAGCAGCAGTTCTTTGCCGTCTGCCTGTTCCATATAAACATTGGTTTCACACATATGTTGTTCTCTCCTGAAATGCAGATTATTCACAAACGTTATGCGTCATACAGTATCTGGACTCATTCTCGTACCGAAGCCTCGGGACTGAGCCTGCAAACAAAAAAATCCGCTCAAATGTTATATGCCGCATAATGTTCTAATCGTGATTTAATTTTTCTTGTTTTCTTCTTCCGTTGCGCCTTCAGCCTTTTTTTCTTCCTTTTGCAGGGTAAGGTCTTTTACAAAATCAGCGCACCTTATATCTCTGCCGCTGACTGAAAACATCTTCTGGCAGGTAGCTCTCCAGGCACAGACTGCACAGATATTTGTATTCACTGAAATTCACTCCTTTATGATTAAATTTAAAGTTACACTATGCATATGCAGAGCGGCACAGGTCAGAATATCGCCGATCTGTCATCACGTTTAAAGTTTAGCACAGTTTCAATATTTGCAGCTATGCTGTCCTTTGAGTTTATTATAAAGATTTTCTTATTTATATGGAATAGCTCTTTAACTATTCTTTCGACGGCAATTGTTTTTCTGTAACGTCGCAGCAGCTCGGCTTCAAACATGGGCACTATCTTGTCCTTCATTCTGAGCTCTGTATCCATAAAGAAAACAGCTATCTCGGGTTTCAGGTCTTCCACCCGGTTTAAATAGGCAATGATTTCATTTGCATGGATCTGTTTTGGCGGAGATGATTTTATTTCCATATATAATATTGAA
>JACQXH010000162.1 GCA_016208845.1 Nitrospirota bacterium
ATTTCGGTGTCCATTATTACCATCAGGTCAATATCGCTGTCCTTTGTCGGCTTCCCATAAGCGTAAGAGCCAAAGAGGATTATCTTCTCAGGGTTAAAGTTATTTGTAATCTTCTCAATTATAGTCTTTAAATAGCTCTCAATATCCATATTCTTTGACCTCCATTATTAAAAAACCCTGGTTTTCGGCCTCTCTTTTGCAGCAGGAATACTCACGTTAGTATTGTAATCCATATACCTATTGGTTTTAATCCCCCGTCTTTATGCGTCTTCTCCGCGTCAAACAATCCAGTCTGACTCAAACGGCTGGCGGGTTCGTCAATCGTCTCGATCTTCTGCATCGGCATGGCGCAACCGGCAATGTCTAACTCGCGCCTGTTGCCGTACTTGTCATACTTCCCCTCCCACACAAGCTCCGTCTCCCGCATGCTTAAAAGATGAGGATTGTTGGAACCGTATTTGGGGGAATCTTTGGACATTAGGAATTATAGCAAAAAAGGAGTTGTTTGTTGTGATAAAAAACTAGATTCCCGCCTTCGCGGGAATGACATAAGAACTCTATTGATTAAATCCTGCGGCTGCCGACCTAATAATCGCTTGATGCCGTTTTAATATCCATTTCTTTTATGAACTCTTTAGGTGTGATATATTCCTCGAAATTCTCAAAATCCCTGTCATAGGCTATAAGGTATTTGATGCCGAGCTTTTTCACAACGGCCAGTTGCTCAAGATCTTTGTCCTTTATCAGCTTTTTGTATTCCGCCATCTCTTTTCTGACATCAGCAGAAAGCATAATAGTGCAAGTTCTCAAAATATAATCCCTGAACATTGCTGCTAAATCCTTGTCATAATATTTCTTGAAATAGGTCTGAACTTCCTTCAGCACACGTTCAGATATTACAGCTTCTATTTGTCCTTTATTGAGGAGGTCTATTATTTTACTGGAATTGCTTCCGGGGAATTCAAAGGCATAGATAAAGACATTCGTATCTATAAAAACCCTAAGTCTCATTCTCAATTGCCTTGAGGTCTTTTTTTAATTGTTCAGGAGTAACTTTTCTTCTTTTATAACGGTCTATTTTCTTCCACAGCATATCTGGACTGAAAATCCCAAGGTCTGACGCATACTTGATAATCGCCGCCCTTGCTGCTTCATCTTTGCTTTGGAAAAGTCCTGCTTCAACCATCTTTGTTAATGCATCTTCTTCTGCTTTATCTAACATAACGTTTGCAATAGCTCTCATTTTAGTCACCTCCTGTTTAACCTTTATTTTATATTAAAAACTTGCCTTTTTCTATAAACCCTCTATTTTTCTATCAATCTCTTCATATCTTTCACAGCCTTCTCCATGCCATCATAGACTGATCGGGCCACGATGCTGTGGCCTATGTACAATCCGCGTATTCCTTCAATGGCAGCGATCTTTTTCACGTTTGTATAATTCAGGCCATGCCCTGCGTTGACCATAAGCCCTATATCAAGCGCTGCGCTTATGGCATCTTTTACTTTCATTAGTTCATTCATTTGTTTTTTGCCCCTGGAATCTGCAAAAAACCCGGTATGTATTTCGACCATTGCCGTGTGGTAAGCTCTGCCCTTTTTTCCGGCACGAGGGTCACCATATCAGGCCTGACCTTTAATGCAATATCTGTCATTTCCTTCACTGCGGCCATCTCGAGATTCAGTTCAACATTTTTCACGCGCCTTCTGACCTGTATCAGGTCCCTGTCCTGTATATGCCTTCTGTCCTCCCTTAGGTGCACTGTAATTCCATCTGCCCCGCCTTTGATCGCCAGGAGCGCGGCCAGAAGGGGATCAGGCTCATTACCTCCGCGGGCCTGTCTCACTGTAGCCACGTGGTCAACATTAACGCCAAGAAGCATTTAGTACCTCCAATTCAATTTCGTAATCCGTAACGCGTGATCCGTAATGGGCAGGCTTGCCATGTTTTAAGTTTTTTCCCATTACTCATAACGCATTACGCTTTACGTTTTTTTTATTCCCACAAATGACATGACACCCATCTTCCTGTCTTGGCCTCCCTGAAAGCCGGAATCGTTTTGTCACATGGCTCAAACCTTTTATGGCATCTCGGATGAAAGGGACATCCCGGAGGAATGTGCACAGGGCTTGGCACATCACCTTCAAGGACAATGCGCCGGGTTTTTTTGCCCACCTCGGGCTCCGGCACTGCTGACAGGAGCGCCTCTGTATAGGGATGCAGCGGCTCCTTAAAAAGCTCATCAGTCCTGCATTTTTCAACCAGCCTGCCAAGATACATCACAGCCACAACATCGCTGAAATGCTCGATCACATGCAGGTTATGGCTTATGAAAACATAGGCGAGATCTGAGTCTCTTTGCAGGTCCTCAAGCAGGTTAATTATCTGTGCCTGAATAGATACATCAAGCGCGGATAACGGTTCATCAGCGACTATCAGTCTTGGATTCACGGCGATCGCCCTGGCAATACATATCCTCTGTCTCTGGCCTCCGCTGAATTCATGCGGGTATTTGTAGAGCGCGTCTGAATCAAGCCCGACTTTCTGAAGCAGGTGGACTACGCGGCCTTTCAGTTCACCCTTGCCCGCTATTTTATTTATCAGGAGCGCCTCGCCGACTGCGTCTATGACCCGTCTTCTCGGGTTTAGCGCCGCAAGCGGATCCTGAAAGATGATCTGAAGGCCTTTTCTGATCCTTGACATCTCTTCCCTGTTTGAATTAATAACATCGATGTCATCAAAATATATCTGACCGCCGGTGGGTTCCATTAATTTAAGAATAAGCCTGCCGAGAGTTGACTTGCCGCATCCGCTCTCACCGACAAGGCCGAAGACCTGCGCCTCATTAACTGAAAAGCTTACATCGTCAACAGCCCTAAGGACTTGCCCGCTTTTAGCGGGAAAATATTTTTTGACATTATTTAATCTTAAAAGTTCTTTCATATTAGCTTTTCTCACCGCTATAAAGACCAACAGTAGGTGCCTTAAGCAGGGGTTAAGGTTGACTTACTTCCCCTCTAAAAAGAGGGGATTAAGGGGTGTGTTTATTTTTATCTTTTTTTAATGTCTTCCAATACCCCTTCAATATAATTATTACGTTATCACCTTTGTATCTATTTAGTGTCCGTTTATAAACTCTATTTTTTGTCCGTCATTCCCGTCCCGACGCATCGGGATAATCGGGAATCCAGTGTTTTCAATATGTTCTGGATCCCCGTTTTCACGGGGATGACAAACAAGAGTCATTTATAAACAGACTCTATTTATACACCCCCCCGGCCCCTCTTATTAGAGGGGAGGGATCTCATATCTCCATTGCCCGTATGCATCGGCTAAGGTGATCAGGCGCTCCGGCGGGAAGCAGTTCAGGCTCTTTCACGCGGCATTCCCCAATTACATAACGGCATCTTGTGGAAAATTTGCACCCGTCCGGCAGTTCATGCATTTTTGGTACTTGTCCCGGAATGGGTGTGAGTTTCTCACCTTTTCTTTTTGGAAGTGACTCAAAGAGGCCTATGGTATATGGATGCCTTGGATTTGCAAATAGCTCTTTGACGTCAGCTTTCTCAACGATCCTCCCTGCATACATTACCTCAACCCTCTGCACCCACTCGGCCACGATACCGAGATCATGCGTGATCAAAAGAATTGACATCCGGTTCTTTTCCTTAAGGCCGTGAAGCAGTTCAAGTATCTGAGCCTGGATTGTAACGTCCAGCGCTGTTGTCGGCTCATCAGCGATAAGAAGCGAGGGCTTGCATGCGATTGCCATCGCGATCATCACCCTCTGCCTCATGCCGCCGCTCATCTGATGAGGGTACTCCCTTACCCTTAACTCCGGAGAAGGGATCTTGACAGCCCTGAGCAATTCTATTGATTCGTCGAGCGCCTGTTTTTTTCTCATATTCTTATGGGTTATAAGCGCTTCTGCTATTTGATATCCGACTGTAAATACCGGATTGAGAGATGTCATGGGCTCCTGAAATATCATGGATATTTCTTTGCCTCTGATATCACGCAGTTTTTTTTCTTCCAGATCTATAAGGTTCTGTCCCCTGAAGATCACCTCTCCTGAAGAAACGGTATTTGAGGGCAGGAGTCTGATCATTGAAAGGGCGGAAAGGGTCTTGCCGCATCCGCTCTCGCCGACGAGTCCCAGAACCTCCTCATTGCGAACACTGAAATTTACGTCATCCACTACCTTTAGAATATCCCTGCCTGAACCGGTGAAAGAGATACTAAGATTATTTATTGAGAGAAGGTCCTGATCTGATGGATATAGCATGGCCGCAGAGTTATCCCTGTACACATGTTAAACACAAATTCTGAATTTTCAAGATGATGAATTCTAACAATTACAACTCTGTTTTTTCCAGACACTGTTCAGGGTTAAGTCTATGTAATCAGGTGTTCTTTGTCAACCAGAATGCATTTCAAGAAACCACAGAGGGCACAGAGAAAAGCAATAAAAATGGATATTTCTTCTTTTATTATTTGTTATATTTCTCTGTGTTCTCTGTGGTATTTGTATTAATAAATCCCCCATCGTAACATGGCAATTACAAACAGCACACAGAATACGAGCGCGAGATTCATATAAGCAACAAAATAGAAAGCCTTCTGGGCGGGGCTTTTGGACGGGGTCAGGCCGGCATCATAAGTACCGACCACTCTTAAATTATCCAGTTTTTCCTCTCCATGAGGGGCCTTTGCAAGTACTGCGGTCATATCCTGACCTGACTGATGTTTTACATGCGTTCCGTTTTTCCAGAGCTTTAGACCGGTTACATCATAGACCTTTTCTTTATATGCAATATACGCCGTTCTTCCTTCTTTTCCGTCAAAGCCTGAGAGAGTAATTGGATCAAAAACTCCTGTATGAGGATGCTCAGCCTTTTTTCTGCCCTGTTTAAGTTTGGGACCTACGAAGAATATTACGAACACTGCTGAAGATATCATTGTGATGTAGAGAATGATCTTGACTGAGAGGATAATGCCCCAGTGGCTTGAATACAGCACATCAAGGCCTCTTATCTTTGATACAGTGAGCAGTACCCCTGTCAGGCCCACTATTACCATGGAAACCATGCCGAGAGCCACCTCTCCCCTGGGAAGCCCGCGGTCCGCATATTTGGGCCTTAGCATTATATGAACATATAAAATAGTGCCGAACCACATGAAGGCCGCAGTGATATGCAGGAAGCCGATGATCAGCCTTATGGATTTTCTTATCGGGCCGAGGATCTTGTAGCCGCCTTTAGGCGGCCATACATAGCCTGAGGCTGCGAACTCGAGTCCCTGAGTTGCGAGATCGCCGCCTTCTTCATTAACATGGCAGATCTTGCAGCCCTGCGCCGTCCTTTCAGCATACTCAGGCGTGGCCCATGAAGCTGAAACAGCGAGGAAGAATATAGCTGTAAGTGATATGCCAATAATGAGAAAAGTATTTATTATTGAATATTTCAATTTTTAATCTTTCTCAATTCAGTCTCTGCTTTTAGAATTACCTGTTTGATCTCTTCGATCTTAAACGGTTTAATGATAAAATCAAAGGCCCCTTTGTTTAAGGCCTCGGTCGCTGTCTCCATTTTGCCGAATCCTGTAATAATAATCACCTTTGCATCCGGATTTTCATTTCTGGCGGCCTCCAGAACTTTCATCCCGTCACAATGTTCCATTTTAAGGTCTGTGATAACTATATCAAAATATTCTTTCTCAAGCTCTTTGATCGCCATTAAACCATCGGTGAAGGTTTCTACAATGTAATCAGCCTTTTCAAGAAGCCTCTTGAGCCTCTTGCCTACAATGGGCTCGTCATCGATTATCATGATACGGAGCATATCTGGCATCTTCTTATTCCTCTTAGAAAACGGAAGTTCATTTACCACAGAGGCACAGAGAGAACTAAATGAGGAATAGGGAATAAGAAATTGGCAGCAGCTCTCTCTTCTTCTTTTATTTCTAATTTCTCACTTATCATTTTTTATTTTCTTCTGTGCCTCTGTGTCTCAGTGGTTAACTGCTTTTTATATGTTAAACATTTGAACTCTTGACCTCTTCTTCATACAGCGGCAGTCTTATTGTAAAGGTTGTTCCCTCGCCGACCCTGCTCTGTACCCTGATGTCTCCTTTGTGTTTGGCAATAATGCTGTGGGTGACTGACAGCCCGAGGCCTGTGCCTTCCCCGACCGGCTTAGTGGTGAAAAAAGGTTCAAAGATGTTCTTCAGTTCGGTCTCAGGGATCCCGCAGCCGGTGTCGCTAATGTCTATGAAAACATTTTTGTTTGCCCTGTCGGTCCTGATGCCTATTGTCAGTGTCCCGGAATCCTTCATCGCGTGAAAGGCATTTACAATTATATTCACGAAGACTTCTTCCAGTTTGTTCTTGTTCCCATTTACGAAGAAGACTATATTGGGTATGTCTGTTTTTAAAGTTATATTGTTGACCCTCAACTGGTTTGCTACAAGGTTAATTGATCCCTCGATAAGAGCGACAATATCCAGTTTTTCCATAACAGTTGCCTTATGCGTGCCTACAAATTCAAGGACATCTGAAACGATATGTTTGGCGCGCTCTGTCTGTGTGAGAATATCCTGGATACACTCTTCCATTTCCTTGCGGGACAGCCCGTTCAGGTCTTCCTTCATTGTTTCGGCTGTGAGGGATATGTTGTTCAACGGGTTGTTCAGTTCATGGGTTACTCCTGATATCAGAAAGCCGAGAGAAGCGCGTTTTTCAGCCTCGATCTGTTTTTCGTGGAGAAGCTCAAGGCTTTTTTCCAATGATTCATGTGTAAGCTGCAGATGGTCGAGCATCGTGTTAAAAGACAGGGCCAGGGAATAGGTCTCGTCATGTTCTTTGAGCGGCGCCCTCAGGTTCAAATCTCCTTCAGATATTTTTCTTGTGATATCAGCAAGTCTTTTGATCGGAGCTGCTATATAAGTGGCGGTCTTATACACAAGAAAGGGTCCCAGAGTACAAAGAAGGACGAGTGCCAGTACCAGAAGTTTTTGTGTATGGTTAAGAAAGGCGCTGATCTTCTGTCTCTCACTCTCGGCTATCTTATATGTGATGGATTCGAGGCCTTCGCCTTTGACCTGCAGATCATTTATCAGGGAATCGCTTTTTCCATAGACCTCGGAAAGATCGTAAATAGATTCTGTATACGGGACACATTCAAAACAGAAAGGAATTATATTTTTTATTTGTGTAAGCGCACTATCTAACGCGTTGAAAGAGGGTTTATCGCGGAACAGCATATAGTTTTTTTCCAGACGCCTGAGATTCAGAATGAAACTTGTGGAGAGCTCCCTTGAGATCTTTTTTACGGCTACAAGGGTCTCCAGTTTGCGTCCTTCTTCCCTTACTTTTTCGATTATGTCTTTCTCCTGCTGATATTGCATATATAGGTCATTTATGATCCCTGAATAGATCTGAATAGCTTCGCGGAACTGGGAAAAATTATTTTCTCCTATTTCTTCCACAGTCTTGGCCGATATATTGCTGAGTGAATTCTTGAGACTTGATGTTGAGTTCTGAAAATATTTGAAATATTCGATATCTTTATGAAGAAGAAAGTTTTTTTCATTCCGTCTGACTTCAAGGACGCTTTCTTTCAGGTCGTCTGCAAGCATTACAAAACCCTGCCGGTCCTTGACGTCTCTTACATAACCGTATGAAAACAAACCGCCTATCAGGGCAATAAGCGAGGGCACTGAAATACCGATGATCATCTTATGCCAGATTTTTAAGTTCATCAGTGTTTTAATCCGGGAAAATATATTTCAAAAAACCACAGAGAACGCAGAGATATTTTTCTTAACTTGTAATTCCATTAATTCCCAAAGGGTTCTCTGTGTTCTCATAAGCTAAGTCGCTTGTGGAATATGAGTCTTTGTTGCACAAAGGAGTGCACAGAGAATAGCGATAAAAATGAACCTTTCTTTTTTTACTATTAATGTTTTCCTCTGTGTCCTCTGTGGTTAATTGCATTATTTGTTTTTAAGGATACAATATTATGGGGGTTTGAGGGAAGAAAAAAATAAGAATGCAGAATACAGAATTCAGGAGAGGCGGCTATTCCTTGCCCAGTCTCTCCAGGTCCTTGTTGAGCCCTATGGTAACAAGCAGGTCCCCTTCATTTATTACGTCGGTCGGAAGGGGATTAACATTCCATGTCTCGCGCTGAACCCCTTTGTCGGATCTCATTCTCTTTATAGCTATCAGATTGACCCCGTACTTGAGCCGCAGCTGGTTTTCCAGCAGGGATTTTCCCACAAAGACCGCAGGAGCCGGCATTTCGATAATGCTGTACTCCGGCGACAGCTCAAGCAGGTCCACAATTCCCGGGCGCACCAGACCGTGGGCTATCCTGATTGCCATATCACGTTCCGGGAAAACGATTTTATCAACGGCAAGATGTTCAAGGACTTTTCCATGAAGCTGGGTAACAGCCTTTGCAACGATTTGCTTAAGTCTCAGTTCTTTCAGAAGCATGACAACAAGGATGTTCGCTTCGATATTTTCTCCTATGCTTACGATCGCTACATCCACATTCTGCACCCCGGCTGAGCGCAGGGCCTTCTCATCGATTGCGTCAAGCACGAGAGCATATGTGACAAGATCGGAGATATTTTTTACTTTTTCCTCATCATTATCTATTGCAATAACCTCACACCCTGACTCTGCAAGGGCAATGGCTACCGACGAGCCGAACCTGCCCAGGCCTATCACTGCAAATTGCTTTTTCATCCTATTACAACCCTCCC
>JACQXH010000163.1:0-11034 GCA_016208845.1 Nitrospirota bacterium
TCTTATCGCAGGACCGGTGCTTTATCTTATGTTGAGGTATTTTTGAAAAATATCTCTGTTTTAGGGTCTACCGGGTCCATTGGCAAGGCGACTCTCGAGATCGTCCGGCGATTTCCGCGCCGGTTCAAGGTCGTAGGCCTTGCCGCAAAGAACAATATTGAACTGCTGACAGCCCAAATAAGGACATTCAAACCTGAGATCGCTGCTGTGCATGATGAATCTGCCGCACGCGAACTCAAAAAGAAAAATCTTCCGGCAGAGATCGTGGGCGGAGAAAAAGGGCTTATCGAAGCAGCAACCCTTGCACAGGCAGAGATCGTTGTTTCAGCCATTGCAGGGTCTGCCGCACTCATACCGACATATGAAGCAGTAAAGGCAGGCAAGACCATTGCCCTTGCCTCGAAAGAAACGCTCGTAATGGCCGGTTCTATAATAATGGCAGAGGCGATGAAGAGAAAGGTCAGGATAATCCCTGTAGACAGCGAGCACAGCGCGGTCTTTCAATGCATTAACGGCCGCAGGATGGATGAGGTCAGCAGAATTATACTCACGGCCTCGGGCGGGCCTTTTCTCAGGGAAAAAAGCTCAGGGCTTAGGGCTGTTACCCCTGCGCAGGCACTTAAACACCCGAACTGGGAAATGGGGAGGAAGATAACGATTGATTCTGCCACACTGATGAACAAGGGGCTGGAGGTGATCGAGGCGTGCTGGCTGTTTAATGTCACGCCTGCCAAGGTTGACGTTCTTATTCATCCTCAGAGCATTGTGCACTCTATGGTTGAATTTATTGACGGAAGTGTTATGGCGCAGATGTCTGTGCCTGACATGAAAGGGCCTATCTGTTACGCGCTCTCTATTCCTGAAAGATGCGGGCCGGTCCTTCCTTCGCTTGATCTATCGGAGACAGGAGAGCTTACATTTGATAAACCTGATACAAAAAGATTTCAATGTCTTGCTCTTGCATACAGTGCGATCAGAACCGGAAAGACAATGCCTTCTGTGCTCAATGCGGCGAATGAGGTTGCGGTTGAGGCTTTTTTAGACCGGAAAATTAGTTTTACGGAAATTCCCGATATCGTCCTGAATACGATGAAGGGCCACAAGGTATCAGCGTGCCGGACCATCAAAGATGTTGTTGAAGCGTCTGATTGGGCTAAGCGGAAGGCTTTGCAGATTGTTGAATCAAGGAGGAATAGGACAGGGTGATTTATAAAGGTGTTAAGGATATAATTCATGTAACTACTCAGGTTGTTTAAACTATTAGACTGTAGTCTGTTAGCTAAAAGACTAAACACCTACGGACTATCTACCTGAATAATTAAATACCTACAGACTATCCACCCTGGTAGTTAAAAATAAATTTAGAAATAAGGAGCTTGTAAACATGACGACATTCTGGGCAATAATTCTATTTTTTGGTCTGCTTATATTTATACATGAGCTTGGGCATTTTATTTTCGCAAAGCTTTTAGGGGTAAAGGTTCTCAAGTTTTCCCTCGGGTTCGGCCCCAAGCTTATAAGCAGGCAGATAGGGGAGACTGAATATATGATTTCAGCAGTGCCCCTTGGAGGCTATGTCAAGCCGCTTGGTGAAGAGATAGGAGAGGAACTAACAGAGGAAGAAAAACCAAGGGCGATGAACTATCAGCCCGTATGGAAGAGGGCGTTGATCGTTCTTGCAGGCCCGGTCTTTAATCTACTGTTGGCCTATATAATCTTTTCTGTTTTTCTGAGCCTCAGTTATCCTGTTGCAATACCGGACCTGGACAGCATTACGACAACTATTGAGGATGTTATGAAAGACTCTCCTGCGATGAGGGCAGGGTTGAAAAAGGACGACAAGATCATTTCGATCGACGGTATCTCTGTGAATGACTGGGGAGAGATGTCTGAGATCTTGTCGAAAAATGCCGGTAAGGAGCTTGACCTTAAAGTGAAGCGGGGCGCTGATCTGATAGATATAAAGGTAGTGCCTGAGCCGACAAAGGATAAAGATAATCAGGGCAGGGAAGTGGTAGTGGGAAGGATAGGTATATCCAAAAAAATGGCGGCAGAAATAATACAGAGCGATAGTCTTATTTCTGCACCGTTCAAAGGCTTCCAGGCAGTCTATGGCTGGAGCGTCCTTACGGTAAAGGTCATAGGTAAATTACTGACAGGCGCTGTGTCAGCAAAGCAGGTCGGAGGACCGATTCTGATCATAGACTCTGCTGCCAAGGCAGCCTCAGCAGGCGTTTTCACTTATTTTAATTTCATTGCCATAATAAGCATCAACCTTGCTGTGTTCAACCTTCTTCCGGTACCGGTCCTTGACGGAGGCCATCTTGTGTTGTTTTCAATAGAGGCATTGAGAGGCAGACCTCTAAGCGACAAGATATTAAATGTGGTGAACAGGGCCGGCATTGCGCTATTGATCCTGTTAATAGCATTTGTTTTTTATAATGATATAATGAGGGTAATAGTTCCTTGGATACAGAAGTTCTAATGAAAATTAGCCACGGATTAACACAGATTTTATGTAGGGGTTGGTTGTTAGGGGTTGGTAAAAAAACTAACGCCTAATCCCCAAGCCCTAATCCCAGTTTCTTATTAATCTGTACAGATCAGCGCCTGCCTGTCCGGTAGGCAGTGCTAATTTTTTATAGTCCATGAGAGACAAGAAACCCGCATTAATAAAAAGACAGACTTCTTCAGGAGGCGTCATATTCCGCCGGCTGAAAGGGAAGATAGAGGTTGCGATCATTGCGGTAAGGGACAGATCAGTATGGTGCCTGCCAAAAGGAGCCATAGACAAAAATGAGGATTCAAAGGCAGCGGCCTTAAGGGAAGTGAAAGAGGAGACCGGCTTGTCAGGAGAGATAACCGGTGAGATAGGGAAGATTTCATACTGGTATTTTCTGAAAAACGAAAATGCTAAACTCCATAAAACAGTTTATTTCTTTCTTATGGAATACAGAAGCGGAAGCACTGATGACCATGACAGCGAAGTAGATGCTTCACAATGGTTTACAATAGAGGAAGCCCTGGGCAGGCTGTCATATAAAGGTGAGAAAGAGATCCTGCGGAAAGCCAAGGGCATGATAGAGAAGATTGAACCCTGATTTATGTTAAAATAAAAAATGTCGAAAAAATTAACAGATGAGATATTAGAGCTGTTATGGTCCATGAAGGAAAAGGGTTCAAAAAGCTATAAGGGCCTGATCGACGGCATTGGTGATAAGAACGCCCATGAAGTCATGAAAAAGATGGAAAAGTCCGGCCTGATAGTTATTGAGGATGATTCGGTGGAATTAAAGGATAAAGGTCTTTCAAGGGCCAGGGACTTAACAAGGAGGCACCGTCTTGCAGAAAGATTATTTCATGATGTGCTCGATGTGGATATGGAAGAGAGCGAGTACACTGCATGTGAGATGGAACACTTTTTGTCTCCGACTGTTACAGACAGCGTCTGTTCTTTCCTGGGACACCCTCCGACATGTCCACATGGCAAGCCTATCCCGCGGGGAGACTGTTGTTCCAAGTACAAGCACACATTCAAACCAATAGTTATGCAGTTAAAAGAGCTGGAGGTCGGCGCTAATGGAAGAATCGTATTTATTGTGCCTTCTGAAGACTCGAGGCTTGAGCGTCTTTCATCTCTGGGGATCATTGCAGGCAGTACCCTTAAGTTGAAACAAAAAAAACCTTCCTTTGTTGTACAGGTGGATGAGACCACTCTGGCACTCGATTCTGCTATCGCCGACGGGATCTATGTCAAGCAGTTATGAACATTCTTGGGATTTCCGCATTCTATCATGACAGCGCTGCATGCCTTGTACAGGACGGCAAAATAATTTCAGCGGCCCAGGAGGAGCGCTTTACAAGGAAAAAACACGATTCTTCTTTTCCTGAACATTCCATTCAGTATTGTCTTAATAAGAGCAATTTAACCAGAGATTCTATTGACTTTGTTGCTTTCTATGAAAAGCCCTTCCTTAAGTTTGAACGCATACTGCAAACTTATCTTGCATATGCTCCTGCCGGCATAAGGTCATTTTTAAAGGCAGCCCCTGTCTGGATGAAGCAGAAGCTCTGGATGAGGGATCTAATCAAAAAGGAGCTCGGATATGAAGGCAAAATAATTTTCATTGAGCATCATGCATCGCATGCTGCTGCTGCTTTCTTCCCTTCACCTTTTCAGGAAGCTGCGTTTCTTACGATGGACGGCGTAGGAGAGTGGGCGACAACGAGCTACGGAACAGGCAGAGACAATGAGATACGCATTCAGGCGGAAATACATTTTCCCCATTCCCTTGGGCTGCTCTATTCTGCGTTTACTTATTACACAGGGTTTAAAGTGAATTCCGGAGAATATAAAGTAATGGGCCTTGCTCCATATGGTGAGCCCAGATATAAAGATCTTATTCTTTCAGAGCTTATGGATTTGAAAGAGGATGGCTCTTTTAAGATGAATATGAAGTATTTCGATTATTGCGCCGGCCTGACAATGACCAATGCGAGATTTGATAAATTGTTCGGCGGCCCTCCCCGCAGCCCGGAATCTCCTTTGACTCAGCGTGATATGGATCTGGCGCGATCTGTTCAGGAAGTGACCGAGGAGGTAATGATGCGCATGGCCGGACACGTTCATAAGGAGACGGGCAGCAAAAATCTATGCCTGGCCGGAGGCGTGGCGCTTAATTGTGTCGGCAATGGAAGGATATTGCGCGAAGGGCCTTTTGATAATATATGGATACAGCCTGCGGCAGGAGATGCAGGCAATGCACTGGGGGCAGCTCTTTTTGTCTGGTATCAGTACTCAGGAAATAAACGGAAAGCTGACGGCAAAAGGGATTCTCAGCATGGCTCATATCTCGGGACGGAATATGAGAACACATATATTTCCGATTTTCTGAAAAAGAAAAATATTCCTTATCTTGAATTAAGGGATGGGGATATCCCTGAAAGAATCGCGGACCTGATAAATGAACAAAAGGTGATCGGATGGTTTCAGGGACGGATGGAATTCGGCCCCAGGGCCCTTGGAAACCGCTCCATTATCGGAGATGCCCGTTCCCCTGAGATGCAGGAGAAGATGAATCTCAAGATCAAGTTCCGCGAGAGCTTCCGGCCCTTTGCTCCGTCAGTGACAGCAGAAAGAGTATCGGATTTTTTTGAAATTAACAGTGAAAGTCCGTATATGCTTCTTGTCGCGCCGGTGAAAAAGGGGCTTTGCCGCGAAATGTCCTCTGAAGAAGAACGGTTTTTTGGCCTTGATAAACTGCACGTTAAGCGGTCAGTTATCCCTGCGGTCACTCATATAGATTATTCGGCCAGGATCCAGACAGTTAACAAGGGTGATAATCCGTTATATTATCGCATGATCGAGAAATTCGATGAGAAGTATGGCTGTCCCGTTATTATTAATACTTCGTTCAATGTCAGGGGGGAGCCGATCGTCTGCTCTCCTGAGGATGCTTACCTGTGTTTTATGAGGACCAATATGGACTATCTGATCATGGGGAACTTTTTACTGGAAAAGGCAGCCCAAAAACCCCTGGACAAGGACGTTGACTGGCTAAAGGAATTTGAGCTTGATTAAATTCAAGAGAAGGATCATAAGCGGACGTTATGTTTCTGAGTAAATTTATTGTCCGGTCCGGCAAGAAGATGTTGTTCATGTTGTATCTGACGGTAATGGTCTTCATCCTTCTGGAAATAGCGGTGAGGATATGGGGATATTCCAAGCAGTATATTTATGATCCGATCTATATGCCGTTTGAAAAGACAAATGAGATCCCTTATGTTCATAAACCGAATTTAAAAAACGCGCGTGGACAGGGGCTCTCTATCGTTAATACGGACAGTTTAGGCCTGCGTTCAAAGACATCAGGCGATCAATATGGCCCGAAGCGATCTGATGAATATAGAATTGCCATTGTCGGTGATTCAGTGACATTTGGAGTTGGGATAAAGAGGGCTGAGGATACCTTCCCTCAGGTTGTGGAGGACCTTTTGAATGGAAAGCAGCAAAATTACAGGGTCAAAGTATTTAATTATGCGGCAGCAGCATATAGTGTGAAAGAGATGGCCTTAACGCTTAAATACAGGATGCTGGATGTACAGCCCGATTTGGTCGTTATGGCCATGATTCCAGGTGATTTGCTACTGTCAAGGACTCCTTCCATCGATAGCTGGGGATATCAGAGTAATTATCACCTGTCCGCATATGTGCCAAGGGAATCTATTGTTAAACACATGTTGCGAAAACTGCATCTGGCATATTTCCTCAGAGATGTTTACGCTGAACCCTGCTGGATGAAACGATTGAGTTTTAAGTTAATTAATGTCAGATGCGGCAATAAATCAGCTGCTGAATCAAAGATCATTGTGCCGGAATCATATAATTATATCGAGCAGTTCAGGGCTACTGCACAAGAGAATAATTTGCCTTATGCCGTTGCTCTGATGGAGATATGGGGCAGAAAAGAGTTATGGGGAGGAGTGCCGGAACAGCTTGATAAGGACAAGATAGCATATGTTGACCTTACGCCAGTTTATAATAAGCTTATAGGAGACGACTTTCCTCCTGAGCATTTGATGGCGAGCAGGTTCGACAGGCATCCTTCCAGCATTGTTCATCAGGAGATTGGTAAGGAACTTGCCGATTATATATTGCAAAAGATGCCGTTGAATTCCAATAAAAAGCAGTTAACCGCGGAGACAAAGAGGCATGGAGGTAAATAATAAATGAGAAGTGAGAAATGAGAAGTGAGAAATGAGAAATAAAAGACAAAAGATTTTTTTCCAATTCCCTGTTTTTCATTTAGTTATCTGTGCCCTGTGGTAAATGAACTGCCGTTTTTAGGATAATAGGTTATCGATGATGATTATAGAAGATATAAAAAAAATAAAAAGCGGCAAAAAAGAACTCAGGGAATTCGGCCTGATAGTGGGGCTCGTATTGGGCCTTCTGGGCGGATTATTATGGTGGCGGGGAAGAGACATTTATCCCTTTTTCCTGACTGTTTCCGTAGCGCTGATCTTATCTGGACTGATTGTTCCGGCAGCGCTCAAGCCATTACAGAAAATATGGATGACCGCGGCAGTAATCCTGGGATGGGTGATGACGAGGCTGATATTGATTATTCTCTTCTATTTAGTATTGACTCCCATCGGTCTTCTGGGCAGGCTGTTGGGAAAAAGTTTTCTGGACAGCAAATTCAGGACTTCTTCAACCAGTTACTGGATACCAAAAGCAGAGAAGGAAACTGAAAAGAGTGAATATGAAAAACAGTTTTAAATAATATCACTCATGATCGCGAGGTGAACATTAATGAGCAAATTATCATTGTTGTCGGAATTCTGGGATTTTCTGAAAGTGCGGAAAAAATGGTGGTTAACACCAATTGTAATCTTTCTTGCTTTATTAGGCGCATTGATTATTTTTACAGAAGGTTCTGCGGTAGCACCGTTTATAGCTGTACTCTCTCACTGCTGTTTCCAGAGCGCCAGTGTTCTCATAACATATTCCCAGCAGGCCGTGTATCTCCGGATGGTTTGGCGCAATGCCTTCGAAGTAGTCAAGATGAGGAATGGCTTCCTTGTAGCGGTTGATAGAAAAATAACTCCTGCCGATGGCGAGGTTGGAGGCAGGATGTTCAGGGTACAGGCTCAGGCTCATCTTGAATTTATTGATAGCGCTATTATAATCACCTCTTAGCATGTAGATAAGGCCTGTTCCATAAACAGCGGGCTGATATCCTGCGTTAATGGAAAGGGCCTGAGCGAATGAGTCCTGTGCTGCCGAATAATTTTTTTGCTGTATATTTATAAGCCCGAGCAGATTATGAAAAGGCGCCTGCCTGTTATTAAGAGTTAAGGCCTTTCTTACCCGGTCCTCTGCTGATTTGAAGTTACTCTTCTTGTAAAAATTCTCGGCCTCATCATAAATAAAATAGACTGCATTAATATCTCTGATATTACGGAGCTCGTCCTGAAATCTTCTGCCGGATTTGCCGTCACCCGAGATTTTATATGGCGGGAGCTGATCGATCATGCCATGGATCTCCGCGAGCCTTACAGAGGTCCGTGGATGTGTTGAAAGGATGTCGGATAAGAAGTTGTCTTCGCCTTTTGATTTGCCAAGTCTGTTCAGATACTTATCGGCAGATTGCTCAAGTATTTCATGAGCCCTTAATGCCTCATGAGGATCATAACCGATCAGCGCAGCGTACCGGACCCCAAGTTTGTCTGCCTCAAGTTCCTGACCCCTGTCAAATTTTAACAAGTAAAGGCTTGAAACCATAGCGCCGATATTTAAGAGGGCATCAGAACTGCGGGTTCCGCCAAGGGCTGCGCCTCCAAATGCAAGTCCCAGCTGCTGCAGGTTCATGCGGGACACCCTTTGAGCAGTGTGCCGGGCCATTACGTGGCCTATCTCGTGTCCCATAACGTAGGCAAATTGCGCTTCGTTTTCCATATCGCTGAGCAGACCTCTTGTTATCGCCACGTAGCCGGGCAGTGCAAAGGCATTGGGTATGGACGTATTCTGTATATGAAATTTAAACGGAAGATTTGGTCTTTGTGAATTCTGCCAGATGCGTCTGACAATATCTTCAAGATAGGAAGTAAGGGCAGGGTCATTATATGTCCCGCCGAATTCCCAGTTTGCAGAGGGCGCGGCCTGCTTTCCTATCTCAACTTCCTGAGGTTCGCTGACCAGCATCAACTCCTGCCTGCCTGTGACAGGATTGATGGCGCAGGAGGCAAGGAATACCCAAAGGAATACAAGAAATATTTTAAAAATATTATTCATCATAATAATAAACATCTTACCACATATTTCAAGGGGCCTGTCCTGCGTGCATGTTATCCTTCGACAAGCTCAGGATGACAGTTAATCGACAGGCTCAGGTCGGTTCGACTCGATTCCGAGGTGACTGTCATGGTGAGCTTGTCGAACCATCAGTCGAACGATGAACACATACCTGCCTGATGCCCGGCATGCATGGATAACCACTGAAAACGATATATCTTATTTATATTTTATCTTAATGCGAAACAGTCTTCAACCTTTTATTAATAATGTACTAATGATTATGACTGATAAACATGTTGTCTTTCATCCCCAGTCTGTGATATAAATTTCTAATGATAAAAGCCCATTGTTTTTATATTTTAAATTTTGCAGTATTGTTTTTTCTGGTCTCATGCTCGCAGATGGGGGTGGAGGAATATTTTCGGGCACACGGTATGACCTATCCCGTTGATGCGGCGGAAATTTCCGCATTTAATGTTGAACATGCAGGCATAAAGCCTGATAAACTGCTGTTTGAGGGCGCAGATGAGTGCGTTGAAAGCGGCATAATATTTATTAAAGATTATTTGGAGAATACTGATTTTGGGCAGATCGTGCCTGGGGCAAAAGGGGCGGTGCTTGGCAGGCCCCTGCTGTACATGGATGAATCCGGCGGTTTAGGTTTGACAGTCAAGGTTGTCTTGTATGGGGATGGGAAGCCCGGAGCTGATATGACATTACCGGTTGAAATCATAGGACACGGCAGGCAACTATGGCGGGTAGAGAACTTTGCGTATTTCAGCTATGATGATTCAGGTCAGTGGCATTACGGCGGCTGGCTTTATTGAAATCAGGCTTTCAATAATTCTGATATAATTTAATATCTGTTTAATGACTTTCAACTCATTTGATTTGCCAAGTTTGCGGGAGCAGCCAGATATGCAGAATAATATTAAGGATATATATAAGCTTCTTGAACAGATTGAAGCGATGGGGATCATCGGCGCTATCGGGGACGGTGTGAGCATTCAAGGAACGGATTTCAAAATATTATTTCAGAATCAAGTACACAAGGATTTTTTCGGGGATCATGTCGGAGACAATTGTTATAAGGCTTACAGGCAAAAGGATAATGTCTGTGAGGAATGCCCTGTATCTGGGTCTTTAGAAGATAACTTCACGCATAAGAGTGAAAGAAGCATTATCACTGATAAGGGGACAAGACATTTTGAAATTACGGTATCACCTCTAAGGGATTCATCAGGCAAGATCATCTCAGGCATTGAGATCGCGAGAGAGATCACTGAGAGCAAGAAGACTGAAAAGCTGCTTATGGCAGAGCGTGAGCAAATGGTCTCGATATTTGACAGCATTGATGAAGCGGTCTATGTTTCTGACCCTGAGACATATGAGGTATTATTTGCTAACCTGGCGCTTAAGAAGGTATTTGGCGAAGTAACAGGGGAAAAATGTTTCAAGGCCTTTCAAAACATGGAGGCCCCATGTCCTTTCTGCACCAATGACCGGATATTTGGCAATAATGCAGGCCGGCCCTATATATGGGAATTTCAGAACTGCATAAACCACAGATGGTACCGTTGCATTGACAAGGCCATAAGATGGACTGACGGCAGGATGGTCAGATGCGAAATGGCGGTTGATATTACCGAATATAAGCGCGTAGATGAAAAGACAAGGGAGAATGAAAGATTTCTTGATGATATTTTTTCCAGTATTCAGGACGGCATAAGCATACTTGACAAGGACATGAACATTGTCAGGGTGAACCGAACCATGGAAAACTGGTATTCGCACGTAATGCCGCTTGCAGGAAAGAAATGCTATGAGGCATATCATTTTCGCAGACAGCCTTGCGAAATTTGTCCTACCCGGAAGACGCTTGAAACAAAGCAGGCCCATTATGATGTAGTTCCCAAAAGAGGGCCTGTCGGAGAGGTTATCGGCTGGCTGGACCTCTATAGTTTTCCCATTTTTGAAAAGGAAACGGGCGAGCTTAAAGGAGTTATAGAGTATGTGCGTGATATAACAGAACGCAGGAAGGTTGAACATGAACTGAAAGAAAGAATAGAAGAGCTTGAAAGATTCTATGATATGGCTATCGGCAGAGAGCTTAAGATGAAGGAGCTAAAGGATGAGGCGCACAGATTGAGATTGGAACTCTCCAAATATCAAAAAGATTAATAATCAGGCCTGGCTGATTTAATCCCTGAAAAAACAGGCAGGTCCGTGGTTAA
>JACQXH010000163.1:11087-15868 GCA_016208845.1 Nitrospirota bacterium
AAGAGAATGCGAACTGCCTTATTGTGGCCGTTAAATGAGGCCAGCATAAGGGCTGTATTGCCTTCACTGTCTGAAGCGTCAATGTCAGCGCCTCTGTCTATAAGGACTTTGAACAAGTCAAGATCGCTTCCTGATAAAGCAAGCATCAAGGCTGTCTGCCCGTCAGGAGTTCTGGCATTAATGTCAATTCCTGATCTGAGGAACAGGTCTATTATCTCTCTGTTGCCAATTATGATCTCATTTAAAAAAGATTCTTCCGAATATACTATTCCCATCTTCTCTATTTCTTTTCTATAACTTTCTTTATTCTTGAAATGACAGCCTGTGAAAGAGGCAAGCAAGATCAATAGAAATGGCAGCAGGAAATGAATGGATGTGTGAGATATTTTATTCATGTAGATGAGATTTGCTTTTTTAATGCATTGCGCGGATTGCTGTCAATATGGAGGTGATCGGGATCGAACCGACGACCTTCTCGTTGCGAACGAGACGCTCTCCCAACTGAGCTACACCCCCGGTAAATAAGTGAACAGTTCTCAGTAATAAATAAATCAACCACCTTGAAAACGACGACCTTCCCGAAGTATCGGGACGCTTTCCTGTATGAGCTGTTAGCTCTACGAGCCATAGGTCAACTGTCCGCCACAGGCGGATCCGCCGGGGCGGAAGCTGCACCCCCTATAGAAACAGTAAAAAGCATACAGTAAAACAGTAAATAGTGAACAGGATACAGTAAACAGCAAACAGGGAACAGTGAATAGTCAATAGGGAATAGTAAAACAGAAAAGACCATTGCCAGTCAATGCATTTCCCCAAAAAAAAGAAAATTGCACCATTTGTGTCATTGCCCGACTTGTTCGGGAAATCCAGAGAAAGGAACTGGATTCTCCGGTCAAGAAGGAGAATGACAACAATGGTTTGTTTTAATTTATTTAAATCCTGCGCTATTGGAGCAGGGTTGTTAAATATAATTTCCGGTTTGACAAAATTATTCGTACACATAATTACCATCGCTCACTTTTGTAACATAGAAAACCTCACATGAACCTTCACCTGAATCGTTTCTGCTGAGGCTGGTGTCCCACCGGAACTTCATGCCCTCATATGTCCCGCTGACGTTTACAAGAAAGCCTGTTATTGTGATCCGGTCCTTTTTATTTATCGCCTCGACAGCCAGTCTGATATTTTCATTTGCCGGTATTATATGGCTGTTGCTTGAATGGGAGGTAATGAACGCAGCGCTAAAAGGTGAACTGTTTTTGTATTCAAAATAATACCATCTTTCAGATTGGCTGAACGAAACATATTTATCTGTATCCGGATATGCAAGTTTGCCCCATGCCAGCGCAAGGTCCAACGGGGCAAGTTCTGCCTGCCAGCCGAAGGAATAAGATTCCTTGCCGACTACAATGGCATTTATCGAGTAGTGCGCAAGGGGGTTAAGATAAAACTCCCCTTTTTTTAACTTAATGATAATAGCTGCCGTTTCCCCTGTTGTTTGTATTTGCTGCGGGTCTATTGATGTATCGATCTCCCCTGTTGCAGTGCCTGTCGGCGCAGGACTGCTGCAGCCTATTAATACTGCGCATGTTAAGAAGAATGTAAATTGACGCATTACTTTTTATTCATGTAATATAACAATTTGATGGGTAAATTATAAATAATAAAATATTTTATTTGCGGCATTAAATAATTGGTTTAACAAATGGTTCTGAACATATTCAAAATTCAAAATAAACTATTGAGACGGACGATGTATGTTCTCACCCTGCTGTTTGTATTGGCCCTCCTTTTTTTTCTGCTGCGTGGACCTTATTTATCCAATTCCATAAAGCGGCTTATCCAGCCTGTGCTGGAGAAAGCGATCGGCGAAAAAGTGATCATAGACAAGGCCGTGATCAATCCTTTTCCATTTTATATACAGACAAAGGGATTCAAGGTTTTTGATAAAGACGGCAACAGGCTCCTCTGGGTCACACGCATGAGGGCGCATATCGATATCCTGAGTCTGTTTTCAAGAGAAATAAGAATCAGGCGGCTTGCCCTGCTGGAACCAAGTCTCTCGATAGACAGGTCTGCTTTGGTGCGGATCATTGAAAATGTGAATGGACGCGGACCCGGCGGAGAAGGGAAGAGGTTCAGGGTCAATATTATGAGCGTAAAAATTAATAATGGTGAATTTATTTTAACTGACAGGGAAAGGCAGGCAGTTGCGACCGGACGGAGATTTGATGCAGAAATGACCGCAAGGAATGAAATAAACATTACGACGTCTCTCAGGGACGGAGGATTAAGGCTTCATGATCTGCCGGTAATAACAGCAGGCATAAGCGGCTCCCTGAGATTAAGCGACAGGAAGATCCAGATACTGGATGCAAAGCTCTCTTCTGTGGGCTCAACCCTTGAGGCTGGCGGTGAGATGCAGCTGTCTCCGGCGGGCGCCGTTGATAAGGGGTCATTTACGGGCAAGGCCAGCGTTCTTATAGAAACTATCGGCCAGATGTTCGGATTAAAGGAAAACAGGCAGGGGACCCTGTCTTTTTCAGGCTCAGTAGATATGGTCTCTCATGAAGAAGGAAAGGACAGGCCCAAAACCCCGGACATTAAAATCGACTTAAGGACAAAAGGATGGTTCTATCTCGAGACACTCATGGAATTGCTTAAGGTGAAAGAACACATCCTTGGGCGTGTTTCAATTGATGGTGCAATAAACGGCATCTATCCGGATGTTACAGGTAAGGGAAAGTTGACCCTTGAGGGCGCTTTTTTTGATACGCTTTCTATTGATAAAGCAGAGGGAGAAGTTACATATGAAAATAATAAATTCGTCCTGAACGATTTTATTGCGAAAACCTATGGAGGAGAGATGAGTGGCGATGCCTCTCTCGCCATTCCGTCCGGAGGGTATTCTGTTGATGGCCGGGCGCAAAATATCAACAGCCGTCAGTTCTTTAAGTTCATAAAATGGGAGCCGCCTTTTCCTGAAGGCAGGATAGATGGAGATTTCATGCTCGCTAAGGTCCCAGGCAGAAAGATAGCGGTCTCTGCCCAGACTGTTTATCTGAATACATCGGTTGAAAAAGGGGGCCAGTTCAATGACAGGTTCAGGGAGGCCCGGGCTGAACTTGATATGAGAGACGGAGTGATCAAATTTGATCGCGCAGCCCTTTTTACGGCTGACTCGGAAATCATCCTTGACGGCAGTGTGGACCTTATTAATAAAAATCTGGATTTGAAGCTTGATGTAAATAGCAGGGATGCATCAGACTTTTCCGCCCCTTATTTTGCAGGGCTGAAGTCGCCTCTGAGATTTGCCGGCACGGCCAGGGGGTCTTCAATAAATCCGGAGATCTCAGGACATCTCGCAGCCGGCCCGGGACTGATCAATGGACAGCCCTTTAAGGACATAACCGGTGAATTGAAATATACACCACGGCTCCTCTCCATAAGCTCATTGAAGATCAGGAACGGGGAATCAATTTATGAGGCACCGGGTTCTATTGCTTTCAGAGGGTCAGAAGGGCTTTTTTCATTTCGCGATCCTTATTATAAGGCAACCGGCGAAATTAAGAACGGTGACGCAAAAGAGCTGCTTGCCGCGGTTTATCCCTCTGAAAAAATACCTGTAAACGGAACGCTCAAGGGGAAAATATCGTTTGACGGAGATACACAAAACTTTAAAGGGGCTGCTGATATTGGTCTTGAAAACGCAGAGGCCTACGGACAGGTCATTGACCGTGCCGCTATTAATGCGGCGCTCTCGCCTGAAGCATTAAAATTTCCAAGAGTTACCCTTCACAGAGAAAAGTCAAGCCTTGAATCAAGAGGAGAACTGTATTTTGATAAGAAATTTAATGCCGTCATAACATCCGGGAGTGTTCATACCCGGGATATCGCCTTTTTGAATAAATATCCTGTTGATGCGAACTCTGCCAGGGGAGAGTTTATGGAACGGGCAGTCACGGCAGAAGCTAATATTACTTTTACCAGGGCTATGCCGTGGGATCTGCAGCTAAAATTCAAAAGAGGCAGATATGATTTTCTTCTGGCAGGGTTAATAAAGGATGTGCCGAGGGACCTGTCTGCTTCCCTGGAGGGGTTTGTCGATTTGAAAGGCAACCGGAATAAATATTCTATGAATTCCAGATTCAGTTCTCTTGATGTCAGTCTGTATGGCTACAATTTCAGGAACAAAGAGGACATCGTGCTTGAGTTTATGGATGATGTATTTACTGTGAAGGCCCTTACCCTTAAGGGTTTAAACGGAGACATGACAGTTGAGGGCGATGTGAAAGTCGGGCAAAGCTATAATTTGAAGACCCACGGCGATATTAATCTTGCCCCCCTCAAGATTTTGACCCGGGATATCGAGTCCCTGAGGGGAGACGGGTCTTTTGACGTAGACGTCTCAGGGAACTGGAACTCGCCGGAGCTGAGAGGAAAAATAAATATCAGAGACACAAACGTGAAACTGGAAGGGGTGCCTTACAGGATCGGGCCTCTTGGCGGAGATATTTTTCTTGATAAGGAACGGGTCACCATTGATTCATTTAATGTTGATTACGGAGGAGGAAAAATATTTGTATCAGGAGCCGGGCGTATGGACGGGTTGTCACTGAAGGCTTTATTCCTGTCTTCTGAAATTAAGGATATACGGTTCAGGCCGATGGAGGGCGTTGATGCTACATTGGACGGAAAATTATTTTTTGAAATGTCTCCAAAGAAACAGAGCCTCGCAGGCGATATAAACATTAAAAGGGCCAGATATGAGAAAAGGATCG
>JACQXH010000164.1 GCA_016208845.1 Nitrospirota bacterium
CCCAGATAAGGAAGCATGGCATCTATAACCTCGTCAGTACATCTCGTTGATGCATTGTTGTCTAAATAGACGACTCTCACGAAAAATCCTCCGGTTGTCATTCCGTGCCTGACACGGAACCCAGTTCCCTCTGGATTCCTGCTTTCGCAGGAATGACGTTTTAATCCTCATTAATGTTAGATTGTTGGCATTTTATTTTACCCGGATTCCACAACGAGTTCTTCGCTTACAAGTTCTTTCAATTTCTTTTCAATATCTTTTATTGTTACATCTGCCATTAAACACTCGGTACACATCGCCCTGAGCGATACAATGACTTTATTCCCATCGACATCTATTAATTCCACGTCACCGCCATGTGTCTGAAGCAGGGGCCTTATTTCCTTTTCTACTATGCTCTGTATCATAGCAATTTTCTGAATGTTTGTGAGTCTCCCGGGTTTTAGTGCTTTTGTCTCAGCCTTTTCCGCACGTGTTTCCTGAATGATCCTTTCGATTTCAGGGATGCATTTGCCACAGCCGCCGCCTGCCTTTGTAAAGTCAGTGACCTCTTCAGCGGTCTTGAGGTTGTTCTCCATTATTGCCCGTCTGATCTTATTATCAGATACGCCAAAACATTCACAGATGATCTTGCCTTCATCAGCCTGGGGCAATTTATGACCTTTATAATTCGCAACGGCGGTCTCAAGCGCTTCACGGCCCATTACAGAGCAGTGCATCTTCTCACGGGGCAAGCCTCCGAGATAATCGGCGATGTCCTGATTCGTCACCTTCAATGCGTCGTCAACGGTTTTGCCCTTAATCAATTCTGTAAGAGCTGAGGACGACGCTATCGCACTTGCGCACCCAAAGGTCTGAAATTTTGCATCTGTGATTCTTTCTGTATCTTTGTCAACTTTCAGGAAAAGTTTGAGCGCGTCGCCACAGATAATGCTTCCCACTTCGCCAACGGCATCGGCGTTTGCGATCTCGCCAATGTTCTTTGGATGAAGGAAATAATCTTTGACTTTTTCAGTATAATCCCACATATAACCTTTTTAGCATAGCGCAGAATCCTTGTCAAGAATGAAAGGAATGTGATATATTTTTTTAAATTTAAAATGTAAAATATAAAATCAAAATTAAGAAGGCTCTTGCCTAAGTGTTTAATCGTCATTCCCGAGGTCGTTATCGGGAATCCAGGGTTTCCTGTGAAGACAGGAAACCAGTTCCATTGAATAGTTACCCGCTTTTTATATGCGGGGACGGGGTCTGGATACCCGCCTTCGCGGGTATGACGATAAAAGCGGTTTCCTCGATGCTTTTGCAAGAGGCATAAGGATTAATTTATCATAAATAAATCTTCCTCAATTTTGATATTTTATTTTTAATATTTTCTTTTGGAGGTTTGTTGTGCCCATTTACGAATACAAATGTACAAAATGCAATAAGCAGTTTGAAATAAAGCAAAAGATGGACGATGCACAGCTTACAGAATGCAAGGCGTGCGGGGGTGAGTTGAAAAAGCTCATAACCAATACCTCTTTTGTACTCAAAGGCGGCGGCTGGTATGTGACAGATTACCCGACCGAAAATAAGACTGAAACTCCTGCCAAAAAAGCTGAGCCTGTAAAGACAGAGTGATGAAACCGCATGTTCATGTCCCTTATGACCTGTTGGACAAATATCTTCCTGTCCTGAAAAAAGAGAAGTGGAACCTTGAGATCTACTTCGGCTCCAGGAGGTTTGATGATCTCAGGAAGAAAGACATCCTCAATCTTAAGAAGAAGCTTGATTACGGCCCGCAGATTACGATCCATGCCCCGTTTATGGATTTGTCGCCGGGAGCTGTTGATTCAAAGATAAGGCAAATTACCTTTGAAAGATATTCTGAGATCCTTGATTTTGCGGATATTCTCAAGCCCAAAATTGTTGTTTTTCACTCAGGATATGACAAGTGGAAATATGACAGCAGGGTAGATATATGGCTTGAAGAGAGTTTGAAAACGTGGATACCGCTTAATAAGAAGGCCGCTGCCATAGGCGTTAAGATGGCGATAGAGAACATAGTTGAGGATGAGCCTTCAAATCTTAAGCTGCTGATGGAAAAAGTGAATTCCAGATATTTCGGAATATGTTTTGACACCGGGCATTTTAATATTTTCTCGAAATTATTTCTATCTGAATGGCTTGAGATGATCAAGCCGTACATAATTGAACTTCATCTTCATGACAATATAAAAGATAAAGACCTGCATCTCGCGATAGGAGAAGGGAACTTCGATTTCAAAACCCTGTTCAGGGAAATGCAGGGTAAGAATTGCGTCTATACTCTTGAAGCGCATACTGTAGAGAATGTGAAAAAGAGCATGGAGAAGCTGAAGGTGTATTTAAGATGACCAGGGGCCGTCACAAACCGCGATGGCCGAAAAAAGCCGCCAAAAGCCAGACGGTTGAAGAGTTCCTTGTCGGACTTCGCCAGAATATGTCCCCTGCAAATGCCTATCGCGAAGGCTCGCTGAAAATTCACGGGCTCATATGCGCCAAGTGCGGCAGGGAGTTCGACCTCAAAACCAGCCACCTGCTGACCGTACACCATAAAGACGGCAACAGCCGGAACAATCCACCTGACGGCTCCAACTGGGAAAACCTGTGCGTATATTGCCACGAGGATGAACACAGCAGAGGGCTGCTTGGGGACTATTTGAATAAGCCGAAGTAAACGAATAAGCCACAGACGTAAAACTAAAACGGCAGTTAGCCCTGCCTGTCTGCAGAATCTTTTGGACTGGACAGACAGGGACACAGAGGCACGTAGGAAAATAATAAATGAGAAGTGAGAAATGAGAAATAAAAGACAAGAGATTTTTTATTTCTCATTTCCTATTTCCTATTTTTCATTTAGTTATCTGTGCATGTTGTAAATGAACTGCCGTTTTTTGGTTAAAGCGTGTTTATCTGATTCCGCAAAGAAAATCCTTTAAGTTCAGGTAATCCTTCTCCCTTATACTGGATCATCACCTTATGCGATTCCCCCATTGCCTGCGGCAATATCAGGCCTTTGATCTTTAAAATCTCTGATTCATAATCAGGGGAATTACCGTACAGCTCTGTTATTGCTTCATCAATTCCAAGTGCGATCAAAAAAGTACCCTGCGGGCAGTAACCGATCGTCTGCAATCCAAATTCTTCACCCCATTTTTTGAGCGAGGAAAAATTTACATGCGCAGTTATATCCTGTTCTCCGATGTGTTCATAAGGATTGTCACTTACCTGATGTTTGTGATAGCAGAGCAGGGTGCCTTCAGGCCGATCCGGGTTGTAATATTCTTGAGCTGAATAGCCATAATCGATCGTAAGGACAAAGCCCTCTTGTAAAATTTCAGAGATTTCATTAAGCCAGTACCTGATCCTAAGATTAATCTCGGTTCTCTGTTCCGGAAGCAACATAATATTAAAATAAGATATATAATCCAATATATCAGGATCATTTATCTCATTTTTTTGTTCAACGATGTTTTTAGCGTCAAAGGCGACATAAACCTCTTTTAATTTATCTATAAGTCCCCCTTCACTCCCCTTTGCCAAAGGGGGGAGGGGGGGATTTTTTTCTGTTTCTTGAAAAAATGCATCCCCTGATCTTCTGAAGTTCTCCCAGTGAGGAAACCCATCTGATCTTATCAGGAAAACCGGTTAAGAAAATATTCTGCCTTTGTTTCATCGCTGGATTTATTTCTATTATCAAATAAGTCAATGAATTGAAGAACTCTTTGTCTCTCAAATATTCGAGCATGTCCCTGCACAGATGACCTTCGCCTGCACCGATCTCGATAGCACAAAAATCAGACGGCTTTCCCATTATCTCCCACATCTCCTGAAGCTGTTTTCCGATCATTATCCCGAATATTTTGTGCAGATGTGGGCTTGTATAAAAATCCCCCTGGCGGCCTATTTCCAATCCGCGAGCCTTATAATATCCAAGTTCAGGATAATAGAGCGCCATGTCCATGAAGGTCTCGAAAGTGATAGGGCCTTCTTTTATTATTTTCTCGATGATTAATTTTTCAAGGGGGTTCATGCTGAGGGATAAGATACCCTAAAAGACTCAAGGGGTCAAGGATGCAGATGACAAGGAGTTTGTTGATTTTATAACTACTCCGGTTGTTTAAACTATCAGTCTGTAGTCTGTCAGGTAAGAGGTTATTTAGGTCATTAGTCTGAAGTCTGTTAGCTAAAAAGCTAAATACCTACAGACTATCTACTTAAATAATAAAACACCTACAGACTATTGATCTGAGTAATTTGCATTACTTGGCTTTAGAACTGCTCCGCGGTCCACATATCAGTGGTAAATCTCACAGACTTATTTCTTCCGGTGTCTTTGGCCTTGTAAAGGGCTACATCGGCAAATTTTATTGCCTGCCAGAAGCTATCGGTATCAAGAGGGAATTCGCTTATGCCCAGGCTTATCGTCTTGCTGAGCGATCCGTCAGGCACCTTTATTTTAGTCTCTTTTATGGTCTCTCTGATCTTTTCAGCTATTCCCATGGTCTCACCTTCATTAATATCGAGCATGAGAACGAGGAACTCTTCTCCGCCAAACCTTATAACAAGGTCAGATACCCTTACACATTTCTTAATTGCAGATGCTGTTTCTTTAAGCAGGGCATCTCCGATATTGTGGCCGTAGGCATCGTTGACCTGTTTGAAATAATCCAGATCGCACATTATCAGGCCAATGGTCTTTTTTCTCCTCAGCACTCCGGAGACAAGTGTCTCGGTATATTCCTGCAGAAACCTTCTGTTATACAGGCCTGTCAGAGGATCGCTTAAGGCGGATTCTCTCAAGGTATTGGTAAGTCTTTTTGCCTCGATCACAGAAAGAGACTCTTTAATATACTGCTCTGCCTTGAACATCCTCGTGTCTTTTCTGTCAGGACCTATATGTTTTGGATCAAAAAGAAACTGCACAACCCCTCCGGCGCTGCCGCCGACTATCATAGGAAAACAGATGTGTACTTTATTCATGTCGGTCCGGAATTGCTTGCAAATATTCGGGAAGTCTGCCGAGGATACATGAACACGGTGCCTAACCGGTAGTAGACATCCTCGAGATTGTCATCCTCTTCGATTATCTTCTTGAACGTTGACAGGTCATGGATCTCTTCCATAAGGTAATTAAAGTCGTTTGACAGGATGCCTATTTCATCTTTTGAGTTGACCTCTATTTTTTTGGTTATGTCCACTCTGCCCTCGCTCAGCGCGCGTATCTGTTTTATGATTGACGTCACAGGCCTGGCAAAGGATTTAGAAATAGTCACCGTAAAGATCGCCAGCAGGGTCGTGGACATCAAAAGAATGGCTATGTAAACGTATAGTGTAATTATCGACATGTTCCTGTTGGTTATAATGCTGACAGCAAACATCAAAATAAACCAGAAAAGAACTCCCATGAAAAAGAGGATGAATTTTTTTTGAATCGGCTGATCAGTAAAGGATATAATATTTATAAATCGGGCAAGAGCAGTCTGTTTAGTTTTGTGATCTGTTATTTCAAGCATATTTATAACAGTTGTCAGTTATTAGTTGTCAGTCTAATAACTAATGACTCTATTAAGAGAGCCCCCTCATGTTGTTTCAGTATCCTATCGCCTTATGCTGCTTATATGATTATTTATCTATTCGGCAATCCCATGAAAAATCTTTAATTAATACATGAAGTTAGAATGTTAATGAATGCGGCATAATGCATGTTCGATATTATGTCATTGCTTCGAAAGTAACCCCCCGCTTATGTCCCCTCTTAGATTAAGGGGGATTTATGGGAGTTATTTTAATCCTCATACGGGACAAAGGTTTAGGGTTGCGGATATTTCAGATAAGGCATTGGTAACTACTCAGGCAGATAGTCTGTAGGTATTTAGTCGTTTAGCTAACAGACTTCAGACTAATAACCTAAATAACCTCTTGCCTGACAGTTTACAGTCTGAACAACCTTAGTAGTGAGGATCAATGGCATGACTAACCTATTTGATCTCCAGCATCCGGTCGAGCGCATTTTTGGCGGGTATGCGTATGTCTTCCGGGACTTTTATTATGTTGGTCATTGTTTCGAGCGCTTCAAGCACGCTGTCAAGAGAGGTTTTTTTCATATTTTGGCATACCATATCTCTTCTGAGCGGATAAAATAATTTATCAGGATTTTCTTTTCTCAGTCTGTATAGAAGCCCTGACTCAGTGCCTATGATGAATTCTCTTGCGCCCGAAGATTTTGCGAATCTCAGCATTCCTGAAGTGCTTGTCACGTGGTCTGCCATTTCGAGGACATCGATCCTGCATTCAGGATGCGCGATTACAAGGGCTTCAGGATGTTCCTGACGGGCCTTCAGTACATCCTCTGTCCTCGCTCTGTCGTGAACATGGCAGAACCCGTCCCATGCAATGATCTCTTTTTTGGTGTTCCTTGCGATCCATTGCGCGAGGTTTCTGTCCGGGATGCAGATGACACGGTCCGAATTCAGCGATTCCACCACCTTTACTCCGTTTGCAGAGGTGCAGCATATGTCACTCTCGGCCTTTACCTCTGCTGTGGTATTAACATATGCAACTACGGGAACTCCGGGATAAAGTTTCTTTATATCACTCAAAGTAAAATCTGCAGGGAAAGTGTATCCGTCTGTATATTTATAACCGGGGAATTGAGATCTTAAGTTTCTTTCGCCTTTGACAGCCACCATATCAGCCATGGGACAGCATGC
>JACQXH010000175.1 GCA_016208845.1 Nitrospirota bacterium
GGCGCCTCCGCCATTGACACCTGAAGAATTGGCGTTCAATAAGGAACGGGCGGCGTCCGAAGAAAATGATCCATTATATCCTTATAAGATATACAATGATAATGATGGATGGGAATGGGCGCATTCTGAAAGAGATTACACAGATATGGAACCCAATATCCTCAAATTTCCGAAACCTGATATTTTGCAAGTAAGTTATGGACAAGATACATTTAGAAAAAGGGCCAAAAAGCGGACGTTCAAGACGTGGAATTTGAAGAAACTATTCGCCAAACCCGGAATAATGACTCTTATGGAATGTGATTATGAGCCTGCTGGAAGTGTGAACTATCAGCGGGGTATTGGATTTGAAAACTGCGCATACGTTAATGACAAAGAAGAGGCGGGAATATTCGACGGTCACCTTAAAAATATGAACTTCGGAAACAGCGGTCTTGCATCAGTTATTCTGAAAAACGGACAGGCTGTACAGGCTGCGTATGTTAACAGGGAGGGAAAGACTGCAAGGGTACATTATTTTGATAATGGAGCAGATCATTTTGTGGAAGGACTGGCAAGAACAGTTAAAGATGGGAAATTGGGGTTCATTAATGAAAAATTAAATATTGTAATTTCTCCGCAGTACGATTTTGCTTTTCCCTTTAGTAACAGTGCGGCTTTAGTGTGTAATGGATGCAAGTTTGTTGCGGAAGGTGAACATACGTCTGTCGTTGGCGGCAAATGGGGTTACATCAATAAAGGAGGAGTGGTGATCGTTCCCATTCAGCATGAAAAGGATAAGCTGCCCAACCCTCCGGTTAGAGAGCCCGATGCGAAACCAGTTGAAATACATTTATCTTTACCTATTCCTGCAGGCAAGGCTTACGCATATTTTGATATTTACACAGGCGGTGACCAGATGGCATATAAGAAAATAAAAACCAGGCCTCTTATTTTAGTTGTCCGATTTGACGATAAGGAACTTCGTCAGACGATCGCGAATTGTGAGGATGTCTCGCACGGCACTGCCGCGGGCGGCGGCACAAAGACAGAGCTTGAAGTGGCTGAGTGCGATGCAGACAGATATTGGCTGATAACTGAGAAGGGGAAGGTGCTTGTGCAAAAGGGGGAATGGGACAAGCGTGATAATATCGTCGCTGAGATCAGCCTGCCGCACGGGATTACCAATGCTGTCATGCCGAAATGAAACATAATATCGTAAATTTAGGGAATGTGTGCAGATTCAATATTGGCCCATGGACCGTTAGCAAAAATTGACATCTGCTGTTAGTACGTATATAATACGTACTAAAGGAGGTGCTGTATGCCTAAGGCCGCATTAAAAAAAGAAAAATGGACGCTGTCTTTTGATCCTAAATTGAAAGAAGCTGTTGTTCGTGAGGCGCATGCAAAAGGGATTTATCCCGTTAATTTTCTTGAAGAGCTTGTAAGAGAAAAAATTAATCCCTATGGTCATACTGACGTGAAAGACAGCGTTAAATATGTAAGGGAATTGCGTAAAAAATCAAAGGATAGAACAGATGAAGAATTTCTGGGGGAAATACTCAAGTGGAAAAAATAAATCTGCTTGTGGATACGGATGTCTTTATCGATTACTTTAATACTGGGAGATTTGCGAATATTCTCGAAAGCAGACGGTTTTTGATCTACTATTCCCGTGTCACTGAAAAAGAACTTCTTTCAAAGAAAGGACTCAGAACATCAGAAAAAGAAGCGATTCTTTATACAATGAAGAATTACAGACAAATAGGGATCGAAACAACCATTGCTTTGAAATACTCTGAACTCAGCAAACTATATCCATCAATTGATAAGGAAGATGTTCTGATCGCATCAACTGCTATTGTAAAGAAATTACCTCTTATAACAAGAAATTATAAGCATTATGCGAAAATCAAGGGGCTTGTTTTGTTCACAGGACAGGGATGAAAGCCGCGCCTGTCTTAATTGCATTTTTTGGGTCTGACAGTTTCTATTTTTTTATTGCCAAAAAATGGCGATTAGATATAAAATTGTGCATCGGTGATTTGCAGGATTTATAAATGATTCAGGAGCGCTTATGAAAATTTTAGTTATTCACGGCCCCAAAAGACATGAAAATTACAAAAACCAAAACGGAAGATTTCTTTGAACGGCCTCCTGTATTGACCAGTAGCCGCAGTTGACATCCCCGTGGTTGAAGTGCATCTTTCAAATATATACAAGAGAGAGGAGTTCAGAAAGACCTCTCTCATATCACCCGCGGCCTCAGGCCAGGTCTCAGGTTTTGGCGCGCACAGTTATCTGCTAGGACTGAGGGCCCTGCATTACATGCTTAATGAGAAGTCATAAGCGTCCGGTAAACTTCATTGGAGTAATTTTAGACCTGCATGCTTAAAAAAATTATTTATAACGCAATATGATATTAAATTTTGTTTTAAATGGCTTGCAACATTAATCGATAATCGTTTGGCAGTCATGATACAGTATTTGGGCTAATTCTTTTGCCGGCTGTTCAGTCCGGAAACATTGGGACGAGCCTGATTACCGGCAGGCAGGAATGAGCCGGTAATACTGTATCATGCCTGCTTTGTCATAAGTATGCATACACTGAGGAATTGCCATAAATATTTTTTTAAGCATGCAGGTTCCTTACAAATATTAACTGGACACTTATGATAAGAAATAGACACATCCTGAGGCAGAGTCTTGATAGAGACGGCATTGACGGCCTGCTGATCACTGATCTGGCGAACGTGAGATATCTCTCGGGCTTTACGGGCTCAGCCGGATTTTTGATGATCACAAAGCGCCATTTTATTTTCGTAACCGATTTCCGCTATCAGGAGCAGGCCAGGAAACAGGTAAAGGGCTTTACCATCAGGATCCAGACTGTCGAGCGTACAGAATTCATTAAGAAGTTGACTCAGGGATACAGCATCCGCAGGCTCGGGTTTGAAGGCCAAAGCATAAATTATTCAACCTACAGAAAGCTGCGTGCCGGCGGCTTAAGATTAAAGGCGCTGACAGATTCTGTTGAAACGCTGAGGCTCGTGAAATCGAACGAAGAAATAAGATATATCAGGACGGCGGTCCAGAGGGCGGAAAATGCATATAAGAGGCTTCAGCCATTCATAAGGACGGGTGTCAGCGAGGAAAGATTAGCCATTAGATTTGAGGGATTTCTCAGGGAAGAGGGTTGCAAAAGCATACCCTTTGGGGTTATAGTAGCTTCCGGTCCAATGTCAGCCCTCCCACATGCACGGCCTACCGGCAGAAAAATAAGAAAAGGAGAACTTGTGCTTTTTGACTGGGGAGGAGAATGTAATGGTTATTACTCTGACATGACCAGGACGGTCGCTGTTAAAGGAAGGCATCTTGGCCGGCAGCAGGAACTATATGATATTGTGCTTGAAGCCCATGACAGGGCGATTCAGGCTGTTAAGCCAGGCGTAAAAGCGGTGGTAATTGATATTGCGGCGAGAGATTTTATTAAGCAGAAGGGTTATAATAAGAGATTCGGACATGGCACCGGTCATGGGGTAGGACTTGCAGTCCATGAAAGACCTGTAATATCCTGGCAGAGCAGGGAGATAGTGGAAAAAGGCATGGTCTTTACAATTGAACCCGGAATATATCTGCCGGACTTCGGAGGCATCAGGATAGAAGATATGGTCTCAGTCGGCGGCCATGGCGCAGAGGTGTTAACTGCCCTGCCGGGAAAATTAAAAATAATCAAGGGGTGAAGTGAGTGATATCAACAAGTGAGTTCAGAAAAGGCGCTAAGATCGAGATCAAGGGTGATCCCTATGAGATAATCGACTTCCAGCATGTGAAGATCGGGCGGGGCGGTGCCACAGTCAGGACCAAGATAAAGAACATGCGTACAGGAAGCATTGTAGAGGAATCATTT
>JACQXH010000176.1 GCA_016208845.1 Nitrospirota bacterium
CTTTAAGCCTTATTGGCGAAAGGGCAAACCCTGAGACAATAGAGCTTATCAAGAGACAGATCGGCTCTGATAAAGATTTCTTTTCTCAATTTATGGGATATGCGGGTCTTCTCATAAAGGGTGAGCTCGGGCGCTCTTATTACACGCAGAGAGATGTTGCCGGGGATATAATGGATAAATTTCCAAACACTATAATACTTGCGTTTGCAGCCATGATCATCGCGGTCATCTCCGGGATCATTCTTGGCCTTGTATCAGCAACTAACAAAGGGCGATTTCCTGACAGGCTCGCATCGATAACAGCGATCGGCGGCATCAGCCTTCCAGTATTCTGGACAGGGCTCATATTAATGTATATCTTTTCATTTTCCCTGAAGTGGCTGCCGCCTTCAGGAACAGGAGGCATAGCTTATATTATCCTTCCGGCAATTACCCTCTCTCTCCCTGCTTTGGCGTCAATTGCGAGGATCGCAAGGACCACGATGCTGGACATAATCGGCCAGCCTTTTATAAGGACGGCAACTGCTAAGGGACTAAGAAGAAGGGATGTTCTTTTTAAGCATGTCCTGAAGAATGCACTTATCCCTCTCGTTACTGTGATAGGACTTGATTTTGGCAGTTACCTGAACGGCGCTGTTCTTACAGAGTCGATATTCGGCTGGGACGGCATAGGAAGGTTTATGATGGAGGGTATCCTGAAAAGGGATTATCCGGTCATCATGGGCTGTCTGATAGTCGGGACCATTGCCTTTGTGTTGATAAATATTGTAGTCGATATTCTTTATCATTATCTTGATCCGAGGGTGAGGATAGACCGATAAAAATAAAATTAAAGATTAAAAATCAAAAATATAAAATAGTGGCAATTTCCTTAATGTTACATTTTGATAATTATTACACTCTGTGGTCTGGCTTAAGGCCCCAACTGTTGGTTGCCACATTTCCAAATTTCTGTCATTCCGGCTTGTCCGGAATCCTTCCGGAAAGATTCCGGACAAGCCGGAATGACACCAGAAAAATAAACATTCAAATAATGGATGCCCTGCGGTCTGGCTTAAAGCCCCTACTGTTGGCTGTCGCTGGGTTCATAATTTTTATGGATTTTAATTAATGGAGATTCTAACGATAGAATGATAAGCAGAATGGAAGCCCCTGGTAAAATAGCGTTGGTTATTTTGGCGCTTATCACGCTTGCGTCAGTATTTGCGCCATTCATTACAAGTTATGATCCGGTGCGGACAGACCTTGACAGCATCAAACAGCCGCCGGGTTCTGCCCATGTCCTGGGCACTGACAGCAAGGGCAGGGACATATTGAGCCGGATCCTTTTTGGAGGCCGCATATCCATAGGGATAGCACTTCTTGCAGGGATGTCTTCACTTTTCATCGGACTTGCGGCAGGTCTTGTCTCAGGTTATTACGGCAATAGAATTGATACGGTCTTGATGATGTTCGTGGATTTTGTATTGTCATTCCCGTCTCTTCTTCTTGCCATAGGGATATCGGTTGTTTTGCAGGCCGGAACTGTAACTGTTGTACTTGCCATTGTTGCAGTAAGCTGGGCCTCTTTTGCGAGGCTGATCAGGGGGCATGTATTGACCCTGAAGGAACAGCCTTTTATTGATGCGGCCCGTGCAATTGGCTGCTCTGACAAGAGGATAATCCTATTGCATATACTGCCTAATTGCCTTTCCCTCAGTTTTGTTATTTTAGGGCTCAGGCTGGGTGGTTATATACTGACAGAGTCTGCGCTGAGTTTTCTCGGGCTTGGAGTGCAGCCGCCGATGCCGACCTGGGGTTCGATGATAAGTATCAACAGGGCTTATATATTATCTTCTCCGTGGATGGTTAGAGTTAATTAAATAATAATTTCTGTCCCCATAATTTTAATTTTTTATTTTAAATGTTTGATATATATAAAATATTATCCGCCTTCTGTTATTCTTTCCTCTTCTTCCTGACGAGTCTTGCATTCTATGCACAAGGTCGTAACCGGCCTGGCCTCGAGCCTTTTTGACCCTATCTCGTTACCGCATTCTTCGCAGATGCCGAATATCCTGTTGTCAATTCTCTCGATGGCTTCATCAATTTTTTTCAAAAGCAAACGTTCCCTGTCCCTCAGCCGCAGCATGAAGTTCCTATCGGTCTCAGCAGTCGCCTGATCGCCCATATCAGGAAAATTGATTTCTCCCGGCAGGCTGCTAAGTGCTTCTTCAGCTTCTTTAAGGAGAATCTCTCTCTGCGATAAAAGGTTTTTCTTTATTTCCATTATTGTTTTATCGCGCTGGGAAGGGCTTGCCTTTTTTGCCTTCTCATCCTTTGGTTTGGTTTTGACTGTTTTTTTGGTTTTGGACGGTTTGGTCTTTACAATCATTTTTTTAGGCTTTATTTTATTAGTCTCCTTTTTCTTCGAGATGTTCTTCTTTGCAGGCCTGGATCCGGTCTTCACTTTCGTCACTTTTTTCTTTGGCATTTATCCCCCTACAAACTCTAAAAAATAACATATTAAATAACAGATACAGGATGGCTAAGTCAAATCTTGCTTTCAATGCCTTTGATACTTCCTAAGAGTCCCCCATTATTCAAGCCAGTTTGCAATATCTTCTGTGCTGACCCTGTCGGTTCTAAAGGAGTTGACAGGAGATCCCATGTCAGGATATCCGATGGATATGCCCAGAACCAATCTCTTTGTTTTCGGTATATCAAGGTAACTTTTAATATGCTCTGCATAATCAGTGGCAAATGCCTGGGGCACAGTGCCTATGCCATGAGCATGTGCTGAGAGCATCAGGCTCTGCGCAAACAATCCGAGATCGAATAGAGACCATTGAGAAAGCGATGCTTCCTGAAAAAGGTAGATTGCATGCGGTGCTCCGTAGAAACTGAAATTTGCAGCTTTGGCTTTTTTCAGGACATTGGGGTCGCTGAGATTAATGCCGGTTGCCTCTGCGCGTCTTTTATAGAGATGGGCGATCCGTGATTCCTCTGCACGAGGCCAGAAAACAGGCTCAGGTATATCAGGGCATGGCTTTACCCCTTTTTCCAGCAGATCTGTGAGCAGACGAGTGAGGGCCTCTTTCTTAGCGCCTGAAATGATCAATACCTCCCATGGCTGGCTGTTTTTGTATGACGGGCTCCATTTTGCTGTATCAAGTATCTCCATCAAAATATTTTTGGGTACCGGCTCAGGTTTAAATTTTCTGATGCTCCTGCGTGTCCTGATGCATTCAATTGCTTCCATGACATCCTCCTTGATAATAATAGTTACCAGTTATCGTGCAAAAAAGCATTTAGCCACAGACTTGCCTGCCTGCGGCAGGTTAATACAGATTAACACAGATAATAAAATAAAAATTATCCACGAAAGACACGAAGAGACACGAAGGGTGCGAAGAAAGATTAAAAACTACTCAGGTTGTTTATAGACTATTAGTCTGAAGTCTTTTAGCTAACCGACTAAACACCTACAGACTATCTACTTTAGTAATTACTATTTTATTGAAAACTTAATTTCGTGCGACTTTGTGAACTGTGAGGAGAAAAAATAATTAACTGTTTCTGATTTGTAATTTATCGCCTGTTTTTATGGAAATTTAAGTATAAACAATAAAAAAATGCCCGGGTTTTTCAGGGTAATCTCCTGCCCTGAAGTTTTTTTCTCCTTTCGAGGATTTCTGCGAGAACGGGCAGCAGCAGAGATCCTCCGGGCAAAAGGAAAATGATCAACGCGGGAACATAACCCGATAAATGTAATAGCTGCAGTTTAAGCTGTCGTTTGTCTTCTTT
>JACQXH010000156.1 GCA_016208845.1 Nitrospirota bacterium
TTCTATGCCGAGAGATAGAGGCGTAACATCAAGGAGCAGGACTTCTTTTACCTCTCCTTTCAATACTCCTGCCTGAATCGCGGCGCCAGCTGCAACGACCTCATCAGGATTCACGCTCTTGTTCGGTTCCTTGCCGAAGAAATCCTGCACTACCTGCTGGACCTTCGGGGTTCTGGTCTGACCGCCCACAAGCAGCACTTCATCGATCTGCTTTGGATTCAGCCCTGCGTCTGACAGAGCTATTTTGCATGGTTCAATAGTATTATCCATAAGCTCTGCCACGAGCTGTTCAAATTTGGAGCGGTTCAATTTCATCAACAGGTGTTTGGGTCCGGTCGCATCAGCAGTGATAAACGGAAGATTGATCTCGGTTTCCATGGCCGATGATAGTTCGACCTTTGCCTTTTCAGCGGTCTCTTTCAGCCTCTGCAAAGCCATTTTGTCTTTGCTCAGGTCAATACCCTGTTCTTTCCTGAATTCGTCCACGAGCCAATCCATCACCCGGAGGTCAAAATCATCTCCTCCGAGGAATGTGTCGCCGTTTGTGGACCTTACTTCCACAACGCCTTCACCTATCTCCAGTATTGAGATATCAAATGTTCCACCGCCAAGGTCATATACGGCAATTTTCTCTTCTTTCTTTTTGTCCATCCCATACGCGAGAGAGGCGGCGGTCGGCTCATTGATTATCCTTAATACATTAAGCCCTGCTATCCTGCCGGCGTCCTTTGTTGCCTGCCGCTGACTGTCATCAAAATATGCAGGTACTGTTATTACGGCGTCAGTCACAGGTTCGCCGAGATAATCCTCTGCGGCCTGTTTTAATTTCTGGAGGATCATCGCTGATATCTCGGGCGGTGAATAGGCCTTGCCGTGCACCTCGATATGAGCATCTCCGTTTGAGGCCCTGACTATTTTATAAGGCAGTTTTTTTAATGCCTTCTGCGACTCCGGCGAGTCATATTTTCTTCCCATGAGACGCTTGATCGAATATATTGTGTTCTCAGGGTTTGTAATGGCCTGTCTCTTTGCAACCTGTCCTACAAGGCGCTCACCTTTTTCAGTAAATCCCACCACCGAAGGGGTGGTCCTTGTGCCTTCCTGGTTGGGGATGATCGTGGGCTCCCCTCCCTGCATTACTGCCACAACTGAATTTGTAGTACCAAGGTCTATCCCTATTACTCTTCCCATTTTCTTTATTCCTCCTCTTTTATTTCTGTTGGTTTGATATCCTGAGATGTTCTTTTGGATACACTGACCAGTGCGGCCCTTAACACCCGGTCTTTCAGCATGTATCCTTTTCTGAATTCCGTAACCACCATGTTTTCATCTCCTCCAGCTGTTTCGACCTGAGACATAGCGTGATGGATGAAAGGATCAAAACGTTTACCCTGGGCATCTATATTAACAAGCCCGAATTTCTCAAGAGTGTTCTTAAGTTCCTTTAAGGTCATCTGGACCCCTTCTGACAGCGCCTGCACATTATTATTGGCAGACGAATGCTGAACAGCGAGTTCCAAATGGTCTATTACAGAAAGAAGTTCCCTTATTAGTTCTTCATTGGAATATTTAATTAATTCTTCCTTGTCTTTATTGACCTTTCTCCTGTAATTTTCAAAATCTGCATACAGTCTTATATATTTGTCATTGAGTTCTGCCAGCTCTTTTTTTAGTCTGCCGGCATCTGCAGAATCCTCAGTCCTGACAGTGGACGCGGTGCCTTCCTGCCCATCTTCCTGAGGGAATTTATCTTCTTTGTCTTCTGCCATATGTTAACGCTCCTTTGCAGCGCAAGCTGTTCATGAAGCAAACAGTTAATTTTCCGATAATATTTTTGTAAGCGTCTTTGCGGTATAACTGACAATAGGGATCACTCTGTCATAGTTCATTCTTGTAGGGCCTATAACGCTGATAGTGCCGAGGGTGCGGTCGCCGTCTTTGTAGGTGGAAGCCACAACGCTCAGGCCGTCCATCCCGGCAAGGGCATTTTCCGATCCGATAAATACCTGAACGCCCTCTGAATCCATTATTTTATCAAGAAGTTTCATCATTGTATGTTTTTCTTCGATAGCCCTGAAGAGATTTCTTATCTGCTCCATAGTGGCAAAGTCCGGCAAATTGCAGGTTCCGGATATCTCGCCCATGGAAACCGCATTTTCTGTTTCCAGATCAATAGTCCGTTTGCAAAGGGTCAGGGCATCATGTATAAGTTTATCACAGGTTGTTCTTTCCTGCGCCATCTGGGACAGGATTTTCGCCCTTATCTCTTTCAGCGCAAGCCCTTTCAGCCTGCTGTTAAGGTAGGCCGTAATCTTATCAAGCTCTCTCTGGGTGAAAGTATTATCCTTTATTGTAATGAACCTGTTTTTAATTACGCCTTCTTCTGATACTAAAATACAGAGGATCTTATGGCCTTTATGCAAAATAAAATCAATATGTCTTAATATCATTTCCTCGGTCTTGGGTGCCGTAACGAATCCGAGATAATGAGAAAACTGAGACAGGGTCTGAGAGGTCTCTTTAATAAGGTTATTAATGTCCCTTTCTAGAAATTGCAGCCTGTCGCTGAGCTGATCCAGCAGTTTCTTGTTAATGGAGAAGGCGCATTCCTTTAATAAAGTATTTACATACAGCCTGTAGCCCCGGTCGGTCGGGATCCTTCCTGCTGAGGTATGCGGCTGAATGACATAGCCCATATCTTCAAGGTCTGCCATCGTATTTCGGATCGTGGATGACGATAACCCCATAGGATATTTTTTCATTACAGTGCGCGAACCTACCGGCCCCTCGCATGAAACGTAATCCTGTATTATGGCCCAGAGTATTTTTTTGCTTCTTTCATCCATTTCGCTCATTTTAGCACTCTCATCGATAGAGTGCTAATAAGATACAACAAAAAAAATTGCCGTGTCAAGCCGGGATTCAATGTTTACGCAATTTTATACCTGTCAGGCCTGATAGAGATGCTAACTATCCCGGTCTGATATGCGAGCGCAGCGCCCTGCGTGGGCGCAAGGATTTTAACGCTATGCCGCCTAACTGATTTCAATGCCTCTATATGGGTTGCAAGCCATAAATTTCTCTGATAGACTTCTTTTATAATGTGCTGATATCCTGCACATTATTTCAGAAAATAACGGAGGCATAGAAAGATGAAAAATATTTTCAGTATGTGCGCAATTATTTTATTGGCTTTCTCGGTCGCGGCATGCACAAAACAAAAACAGGAGGTGAGTGGACAAAAAGCTGCACCTGCCGCAGATGAAAAGAGCATTGAGGCCGGAAAGGCCTTATTTGTGGAGAAATGCAAGACCTGTCACGATGCATACAGCACAAGGGAAATAGTAGGTCCGGGTTTATTGGGCATACTCAAGAATCCTGTGCTTCCTGAGAGCGGGAAACCGGCAACGCCTGAGAATATAAAGAACCAGATAAAGCATCCTTCAAAAGATATGCCCCCGTTCCCGGATCTCACTGACGATCAGATCGATGATATTGTCGCGTTTCTAAGTACGCTTTAAATTATATGCAGTATAAGGCGGGGCAATATCAAAAGTTATATGCAAAAGACGATAAGGCAGGAAACCACAGAGAGGATGGAATAAATCTTATTTAACTCGCTTATTTTTGATGCTTTCTCTGTGTCCTCTGTGGTTATTTTTGACAATTCGTAAATTGCAGAAAGGAGGTGAAACAGGATGAAGAAGCCTTTAAGCAATAAGGCTCTTTTCAAGGAGGCTGCCTTCTGGGCTAAGTTTAAAAAGGCAATGAAAGAAGATCCTGGCAAGGTATGCCACAAGTGAAAAGGTTGAAAGAGCTCATAGTTGCTGGTCAATTAATATGTTTATTTATTTCGGTGTTTATCTGTGCCTGCCTGCCGGCAGGCAGGTTCATCTGTGGTTAATTTATTTTGGATAAATAGTCTATGCCAATAACCACCCCGCATGATTTTTTTATTCAGTGGCATCTGACCGACAAGTGCAATCTCAGATGCACGCATTGCTATCAGACGGATAACAGCACCGGAGAGTTGTCCCTGCCTGAGATCAAAGAGGTCGTAGCAGAAGTTGAAGAGATGCTGAATGCCTGGTCAGATTCATATGATATCTCATTTTCTCCCAGTTTCAATATCACCGGCGGTGAACCATTTTTGCGCAAGGACCTGTTTGACATACTCGGGGAAATACGCAAGAGCAATTTTGATATATATCTGCTTTCGAACGGGATACTTATCGACCATGAAAAGGCGCACAGGCTGTTACATTCAGGGGTCACAGGCGTTCAAATAAGCATTGAAGGGCCTGAGGAGATACATGATCTAATAAGAGGCAAGGGCAGTTTTAAGGCGTCAATTAGGGGTATTAATCATCTTCTTGAGGGAGGTTTAAGGGTCACTCTGAATGTTACCCTTTCAGGCGTTAATGCAGACAGTTTTCATGAAATGATCAGGTTATCTTCTTCTCTCGGTGTGCATAAGCTCGGATTTTCGAGACTCGTTCCATCAGGCAGGGGGGCAGGGCTTCTGAATAAGATGCTGACCGCTGAAAAGGTCAGGAAGATATATAATGATATTTTCTCTCTCGATACCAGGGATTTGGATATAGTTACCGGAGACCCGGTAGCGTCCCAGATGTCATGTTCAGTCGAAGGCGATAAATACAATACGGTTGCAACAGGGGGCTGTGCGGCAGGCATATCGGGATTGACTATCCTTTCTGACGGCACGATAACTCCGTGCAGAAGGCTGAATATTCCCATTGGCAATGTCAGAGATATTTCGTTGAGGGAGGCCTGGTCTGCTTCCAGGGTTTTGAACATGCTCCGGGATAAAAGTAAGTACAGCGGCAGATGCGGCTCCTGCAGCAGGTGGAGAAATTGCAGGGGGTGCAGGGCCATAGCATACGCATATTCATTGTCTAAGGGTGAACACGATTTTCTCGCAGACGATCCCCAGTGTTTTATTAATCAGGAAAATTAACCACAGATGAACCTGCCTGTCGGCAGGCACAGATTAACACGGAATAAGAGCGGGGCAGGGGATCTGTGCTCGTCCGTGTTCATCCGTGGCTAAAAAGCCTTTTTCAGGATTATATATTTCGAGAAGGGCATAGCTCAGACAGTACACACTATTTATGGTCAGGCTTCTTTGCCTGACACGTCTTCCTTCCGTGAAGGATCAAGAGATGCGAGATTATGCCCCATTCTTTCCTGGGTGTGATCTCCATCAGATCCTTCTCTATCTTCACCGGGTCTTCATGCCTTGTAAGTCCGAGCCTGTAAGAAAGCCTTTTTACGTGAGTATCAACGGCAATCCCTTCATTAATACCAAAGGCATTGTAAAGGACAATATTGGCGGTTTTCCGCGCCACGCCCGGAAGCCTTATGAGTTCTTCCATGGTCTTCGGTACCTTTGAATCGAAGCTCTCAATTATCATTCCGGCAGTGGACTTGATGTTCTTTGCCTTATTGTTATAAAAATTTATTGAGCTGATATCTTTTTGCAGGGCCGGAAGAGGGACATGCGCATAATCACTTATCGATCTGTATTTTTTAAAAAGTTTACCGGTAACCTTGTTGACATGAACATCTGTAGTCTGTGCAGACAGAATGGTTGCAACAAGAAGTTCAAACGGATTTGTGTGCTTGAGAGCTGTCTCAGGGTCAGGATATTGTTTTTTTAAACGTCTGATAATTTCGAGAACCTTATCCTGATGTTTCATATGACGCACCTCCGCAATTGCCTTGTTTCGATTTATGATAATACTAATTGAATGACTAAGTGAAATTTGCCACAGACAATTAATATCTCATCCGCACCCTGTATGTGAGTTTTGATTCCTGGTCTTTTGCAACAGGGATATTGAACTCGGCAGTGAATGCCTCTGCCTTTTTATACTCATGAGACGAGCTCAGCATGGCCCAGTCGCCGGGAATCGGTTCAACGACCTTAACTACAACGTCTTCTTTCTTGTGATTTCTGAGTGATATCTCAAAGCTCGCTTCGTATGTATCGTATGCGATCTTTTTCCAGTCGGTCTGCTTTCTGCTGCCGACCACATCAAAGGCATCTCCAAGCTTTATCCTGATATTTTCATCTTTAGGGGTGTGGTCGATAGAATCTTCTCCTGCAAACTGAAGACTGCCTTCCTTGTCATTCTTATAGACCCGGACTGTTCCTTTAGGAAGAGGCATGCCAAGGTTGTTTTCTTTTTTGTTCTTTATTTCGACAAACACACCGACCTTCTGGTTTACTGTGGACTCTGTGTAGCGGCTGTAATAATAGTAAGCCGCACCACGATACAGAAGTTCTTTTTTTACTGAAATATTATCAGCACTTACAAGGCTTATCTGTTTCGTCTGGTTTTCCCTGATAGTTGAAGGCCTCTCAAGCGTGTAGATATGATATTCAAAGAATTCATCCTCTTTAAACTGGGGAGCCGCTTTTGTTACAGCCATCTCAGCCACTCTCATCATCTTGTCTTTATAATCATAATCGTTTTTTGCCCTGTTTACGTCTCCTGCTACAAGCTTGAGTTTTGCATTTTTATATGTTGCTCCGCTTTTGTTATCTATCGTCACCCAACCCGAAAGATCTGCGCGATCATCCTTGTCATTTAATATGACAACATAATCAGAGCGCCAGTTAATTCCATTTGTCAGATAAGATGCCTCAACCTTTTGCGCTGCTGAGAGGCTGTTGTCTACCATCCATACAAGGGTGGGCTTGGATATAAGATTTTCAGGAACACCCGGAAATATGATCCTCCCCGGATGTCCGAATGTGATATCATCCCCTATCTTAAAAATGGGGCCTCCGTTATTTGAAAGCAGCGTAGCGTTTACCAACTCTTCTCTTTCAGTATAAAGATTCTTATTGTACAGCTTCACCTCTTTGCCGACATACTTGTCGAGAAGTTTTTCAGGATTTAACAGATCGTACTCAAAGTTCTGCTCAAGCACCAGAAGGCTGTCAGGGTTTATAAGGGATTTAATATGCACGCTTGTTGGAATTATCTGGGACGCCACATCCATAAATCTGATATCGACGATGCCCTGAGGGATTTTAATGGCCCTGAGGTCTTTCACAAGACCAAGATCGACATTGTAAACAGTAAGGGCAACACCCGTCTGGTCACTTGATACTGAAGATGACACACTGTTTCCTGTACTGTTTATTTTTGTAGCTGCATTGCTTATCCCGGCCCCTATAAAGAATATTACTGCCAGAACAACTGTAAGACATTTTGCTCTCATCATTAACCCCCTTTAAATTATATTTTAAATGCTTTTAGTCCATTAGACAATCAAGGTTCCAGGAAAGTTCCATAAACATAAAAATAACATTAGCCACGGATGAACACGGATTTTAATCGAGGGTTGGCTGTTAGGGGTTAGGTTTTGTAATAAAACTGACCCCCAGTCCCTAATCCCTGCCTCTTAGGTTGCCCGAAGCACATTTATGATTAAACATATTGGTGATATGTGTCACATACCTTCTTTCATAAAGTGTTTTATAGTTTATCTCAGAGGCTATGATGAACTGGACATGTCCTGCATGCGGCATAAAAAATGATGATGATATCCAGTCGTGCGTATGCGGCCATTATGGACGGGAGACCGCACCCGGGTATCTCAATGATACAGACTTAATTGACTCGATTAGAAAGATAAAAACCCTTGATAAGTCCATTATGTTAAAAACCAATAGATTTTTTGCAGAAGAGGTCATAAAAGAGATCGACTCATGGATGTTTGCCTACTCTCCTTCAGATAAATGCATCTATCTCGGAACCCCGGCCCTTCAGTCTTTCAGGCTGAAGATGACGGCGGAAGATCTGGAACAGCTCCTGGAATTGCTGTATAAGCGAAACGGCTGTCAGAAGACAGTGCGAAAAGTCCAGCTTTCCCTTGAAGAAGTGTCGGACTTGATCGAACAGGTGGATAAAAAGATCGAGGAGAAGAAAGCAAAAGTAAGGGTCAGATTAATTGAAGATGAAGTGAAGGAAATAGCAGATCTGATTAATTTGAAATTGAAGGCGTGATCCTATAAAAAGCATTTAAACAAAAATTAAAATAGAATAGCGCAGATTCTTAAATAGTTGTAATAGTCAATATTTGAATGTACAGCGCCTGTCAACCTTATTTTATTATTTATTGAGAATGTCGTTCTGTCCCAAACTCCGGTGTGTCCTTCCGACGGAGTTACTTTCTTTGACCAGCAAGAAAGTAACCAAAGAAACTGGCCCGTGATTGTTTTTAGACAGTCTGCTTCAGGCCTGCCCGCTAAATTCAAAAAACTCCGCCGAGGCTTCGGCGTCAAACACTTTTGAATTCTTAACGCGTTCAGGCCTGAACCATCCCTAAAACAATCAATGGGGATTTGTCATGCAATACAATTTCTGAATTACTCTTGTTGAACAATTTCGGGAACAAATCCTTTCGCACAATTGTCTAAATAGTAAAAAAACCTAAAAGAAAGGAGAAAAAATATGCGATTAAGGGAGGCAATATTAATTTTAGTAAGCCTGATTTACTTTGCAGTTCCGGGCTATTCATGTATCACCGAGAATGTGGGCGTCGAGATCCGCTCTGACGATGGGGGGGCATACACTGCCATATCGTTTAAAGACGTAAAAACGGGCGGCACACACATTATCAAGAAATACCTTGAGGCGAAAAAGGGGGAGGACTACAGCATTGTTATCAGGAACAATACACATGAAAGGATCGGCGTTGTGATCGCGGTAGACGGACGAAATATAATCTCAGGCAAAAGTTCGGATCTTAAAAACAATGAAGATATGTATATTGTGGAACCGTACGGCTATACGGAGTTAGACGGCTGGAGGACAGACCGGGATACTGTGCACAAATTTTATTTCACTGATGTAAGTGATTCTTATTCAGTAAGAACCTTTGGCGATTCGTCAGCAATGGGGTTAATAGCCGTTGCAGTGTTTCGCGAAAAAGACAGGCCGATAGTTAATGAGAGGCAGATGAGAAAAGGGAAAGTACCGATGCCGGGAGCCCGGTCTTATCCATTTGCAGAAAGTGAATCGAAGAAAAATGAAAGCGGCGCAGCGGGCACAGGCTTTGGCCATGAACAATACTCGCCGACCATAAAGGTCAAGTTTGAGCCTGAAAGCGATCCTTTTCAGAAAATACTGGTTAAATATGAATGGCGCGAGACTCTCTGCAGTAATGGCATCCTGAAATGCCGGACAGAAGAAAGAAACAGATTGTGGGATGGAGATGAATATGCACCTTACCCTCCGGGATATGGTGACTGGAAAAATGGTATTAGAAGCTATTGACAACACCTGCTAATACTTAACTTTTAGTCAAATAAAATGATGAATGCCGATTAAAAGTGAGTATAAAAAAGGACCTGGATTAACCAGTATCAGATTGAAAAGATTGGATTCGCGTTTTGACGGGTCAATGACAGTAAGAATGCATAATGGGATAACAAATAGTTTTCAACAGCCTGTCAAGTTTATCCGATGGTCCAATAAATAATAGTATTTTTATATTTTTATTTTTATGATATCATTAAACAAAGAAAGGAGATTTTTATATGAAATACAGGATCTTAATTGAACAGGACGAAGATGGCATTTTTGTCGCGGAATGCCCGTCTTTACCCGGCTGTATATCACAGGCTAAGACGCGGGCAGAAGCAATCGAGAATATTCATGATGCCATAAAGGGTTATATAGAGAGCTTAAGGAAGCATAATGAGCCGGTTCCCCCTGCCATTCAGGAAGAAATTATCGAGGTCGCTGTTTGAGTAAACTGCCAGTAGTTTCTGGTAATCAAACGTGTAAGGCGTTTGAGAAAATAGGATATTTCATAGACCACCAGACCGGAAGCCACATAATTCTAAGAAATGAAAACCCACCTTATCGCAGATTAACTGTACCAAACCATAAAGAAATTGCAAAAGGAACATTACGTTCTTTAATTCGTCAGGCAGGGATAACTGTTGAAGAATTTATAAAATTAATGTGATGCTTTTCGAACTCTGCTTATCATCGTAGACCTCATCGATTTACCTCTAATTTATCCATTGGGTAGCCTAATATTTTCCCCGTCTCAAAAAGTCCGGCACCAAATTCCCCTGCTTGGAACTCTGGCCATTGAAATAAACGATATTGTTTATATTTGTTCATATTACCGTGAACCAACAGCTCCGGGAAACGGTCCAATGATGGCATCGATTTCGGAACTGCTCAGTGTTTCGTTGACTATGAGTTCCTCGACAAGACGCTTCATGACACTCATATGCGATTCGAGAAGTTCCAGTACCTCGGCATAAGCCGTTGTCACGATCGACCGTATCTCGGAGTCGATCTCGACTGCGGTGGCATCGCTGAAGTGGTTCGTATTTGACGCGCCGGCCTCGGCCGATGCGGGGGCATCAAAATGGCCGAACGCAACCGGGCCGAATACCTCCGACATGCCCCATTCGCTCACCATCTTGCGCGCCATGTCCGTTGCCCTGGCAAGATCATTGCCCGCCCCGGTGGTCGTCGTATGGTAGACCAGTTCCTCGGCTGCGCGGCCTCCCATCAGCACCTTGATATGGGAGACAAGCATCTCCTTCGTATAGCAGTGGATGTCTTCTTCGGGGATCTGGACTGTGACCCCGAGGGCCCGTCCCCTCGGGACAATCGACACCTTGTGCACGGGGTCGCACCCCGCAACGAGTTTCGCCACCATGACGTGGCCCGCCTCATGCCAGGCTGACCTCAGTTTTGTTTTGTCCGAGAGCACCATGGACTTCTTTTCCACACCCATCAGTACCTTGTCCTTTGCAGTTTCGAATTCGGCCATTTCGACGACAGGCTTGTTTGATCTGGCGGCGCAAATCGCAGCCTCATTCACTACATTGGCGAGGTCGGCGCCTGAGAAACCCGGCGTTCCCCTCGCGATGATCCTCAGATCGACCGCGGGCCCAAGCGGGACCGTGCGTGTATGTACTTTCAGTATCTCCTCGCGACCCCTGATGTCCGGGGCGCCTACAATCACCTGACGGTCGAAACGCCCGGGGCGAAGCAATGCCGGGTCCAGGATCTCCGGCCGGTTGGTAGCAGCGATAACGACGATGCCCGGATTCACGGTGAACCCGTCCATTTCCACCAAGAGCTGGTTCAGCGTCTGGTCCCGCTCGTCGCTCGCACCATTGTTCCCGGAACCTCGTTGGCGTCCTACAGCATCGAGCTCGTCGATAAAGATGATACAGGGGGCCACTTTCTTCCCTTTGGCAAAGAGGTCCCTGACCCGGGATGCGCCGACTCCCACATACAGCTCGACAAACTCGGACGCTGACATGGAAAAGAACGGCACCCCTGCTTCACCGGCCACTGCCCGCGCCAAAAGCGTTTTCCCAGTACCCGGTGGTCCTACAAGCAGCATGCCGGTCGGCATTTTCCCGCCGAGCCTGGCGAACCGCTTCGGCTCTTTTAAGAATTCGACCGTTTCGAGCAGGTCGGCCTTTGCCTCTTCAACACCGGCAACGTCCGTGAAAAAAGTATGCGAGTGCGCTCCGTTGGCGAGCCCGGCCTTGCTGCGATTGAACAAGGCCATTCTTTTCATGATAAAGAAAAGGGGTACGATCAACACAAGAAAAAAAACAATCTGGACCCATACCGCCGATGAGGCGGCGGGTTTTGCGGAAAGATCGATATGCTTATTGATGAGCAGCATCGACAGGTCGGCATCAATCGGACGGAAAAGGTGAAACTGCGCCCCGGACCCCGCCTCTGCGGTTATCTCATCGCCTTCCATCCTGACTTTGATGATCTCTCCGGAATTGACCTTGTCGATGAACGCCGTGTAGCTGATCCGGCTCTTCTCGCTGGTCTGATACCACTTCCATGCATACACTCCGCACGCGAGTACTCCGATAGCGGCCAGAACTGCGGCGAGTTTTAATATTCGTATATAGTTAGGCTTACTCATGGTTACCTCGTCAAATATCCCGCACGCGGATCAACGCGGCCGGGATTAAAATATTGTATTGTCTCACCTATATAATACGGCAGAAGTGTGTATTATCTTGAGTTACTAATCACAATCAGGTGGGCAGGTCAGGCTTTAGGATAGACTTAATGCAACTTGTAACCTGCACCACGTAATTACAAAGAACTTAATACAGGGGGCCGCCGTGTGGTCGTCGCAAAAGTTCGGAAGAAAATAATAAGGAAACTTGACTGTAAATGGCGGATGTAATCCGTTTATCGGGTTGACTGACTGGTTTGACAGTCTCGTTCATTTTCTGCCGACAGGAAGTACAGCAAAACGTCCGTACTGGGAAAAATGTTCATCAAAAGCAAAGACATTGGTTAGCCCGAGACGCTCCATGACTGTAAAACTTGTTGCATCAGTAAATGAAAAGCCTTTATCTCCGTGTTGCTTTAGAATCTCAAATGCCTTTTCCTCATCTTCAGCATTCACTCTGTGAAGTGTAACAAGAGGGTTATTCCTTATAAGCTCTGCCATCTCTACAGCAACAGAATGGAATCTGCAGAAATAAGTATAGACTTCATCAAGGATGAAATTCGTTGTATGAAGCCTGAGTCTCTTTGTCTGTATTTCTTTGAGAAAGTCCTGAGCTTCGCCATGATTATCATCATCCGCGACACGAAAGGCAACAAAAGCGCTGGTATCGACAAAGATATCTCTTCCCTTCACTTTTTCCGTCCGTAAATATAATCATCATGCTTGCGTGAACCTTTT